>JBEBGA010000003.1:0-34126 GCA_040081695.1 Pyrinomonadaceae bacterium | reverse complement strand
TGCTAGCAAAACACGGAGCCGAAAACTTAGTGATCGTCGGACTCAACGTTGGCGGTGCCGAAGATCTGCCGCGAATACCCGCGTTCACGGAAAAGACCAAGCTTAATTACCCCATAGCCTTCCCTGAAAATGAACTGAACCGCTTTATCTTTTCGGACCGTAGCGACATACCGCAAACCCTGATCATCGGCCGCAACGGCAAGATAATCAAAAAGATCATCGGTTTTAACGCTGCGATACAGATCGAGTTAGACGCCGCCGTCGAAGAAGCTCTAAAAGCAAACTAAGTCGTCATCGTATGAGAGACATCCCCGTCGGCAACGGCAATCTGTTGGTAAATTTCGACGATAAATATCAGATCCGCGACATCTATTTCCCGCACGTCGGCCAGGAAAATCATACCGAAGGGTTCCCTTTTAGATTTGGCATCTGGATCGACGGAGCGTTTTCCTGGATTTTCGAGGACGGATGGGAGCGAGATCTCCATTACATACACGGAACACTCGTCACCAACGTTACACTAACCAGCGAAAAACTAAGAATTAAGATCGTATGCAGCGACACAGTCGCGGGCCGCGAAAATATCTATCTTCGGCGGATAAACGTGAGCGACCTGAGCGGCAGCTCGCGTGAGGTGCGTGTTTTTCTGCATCAGGACTTTCGCATTTACGAAAACAAGGTCGGCGACACCGCGTTTTTTGATCCCGATAACGGCTCGATCATTCACTACAAAAAACACCGGTATTTTCTCATCAATACTCAACCCGCTTTCGATTCATTTGCCACCGGGCGAAAGGCGTTTCGCAATAACGAGGGGACTTGGCGCGATGCCGAGGACGGCGATCTCGCGAACGGACCGATCACCGAGGGCTCGGTCGATTCGACGATAGGTGTTAATTTCACACTCGACGCAAATGCTTCGCACGAATTCTACTACTGGATCGCCGCCGGAGCATCGCACGGTGAAGTTGACAAGCTAAACAGCCACGCTCTCGAACGCGGGCCCGAAAAGTATTTTGGCGAAACTGAGCGGTACTGGCGCGAGTGGGTAAACAAAAATGATACCGATTTCGGCGATCTTTCTGACGACCTCATTCGGTTCTATAAACGCAGTCTGTTGACGGTCCGCACTCAGATCGATCACGGCGGAGCGATCATTGCGGCCAATGATTCGGATGTGTCGGAACGGGCTACCGATAATTACAGCTACTCATGGATGCGTGACGGTTCGTTTGTTGCGAATGCCCTAGACTGTGCCGGTTATCCGGAAATAAGCCGCAAATATTTTGAATTTTGTGGGCGATGCATGCATCAGAACGGCTACTTTTTCCAAAAATACAATCCCGACGGCACTCTCGGATCAAGTTGGCACCCGCGTTGGGATAATTATCGCAAGCTCCCGATGGTACCTATACAAGAGGACGAAACGGCGCTCGTCCTGTGGGCGTTGTGGCGACATTATGAAAAGGATCACGATGTCGAATTCGTCAAGAAATTGTACGGGTCAATGATCGTACCGTGCTCGGACTTTATTGAGCAGTTTCGCGATGCCGAAACCAAGCTACCAAAACCAAGCTGGAACCTGTGGGAAGACCGGCTCGGTGTCCACACTTTTACCTGTGCGACGGTTGTCGCCGGTTTACGGGCGGCGGCGAAGTTTGCGGATCTTTTTAACGATACTAATAAGGCTGAAAAATACAGCAACGCCGCTGACGAGATCGTCGAGGCGATGAAAACGCACCTCTACAACAACGAGCTTGGGCGTTTTCTTCGTTCTTTGCAATCAAATGGCGGCGACGAATTACAGCCGGACAAGACGATCGATGCTTCCCTATTTGCGGTATTTTATTTTGACTGCTTTGCGCCGAACGACCCGATGGTTACCGGCACGATGCAGGCGATCAAGGACAATTTGCTCGTAAAAACAGAGTTTGGCGGCGTCGCTCGGTTTGAGAACGATGGGTATATGCGTGTCTCTCAGGACGTCACAGGCAATCCATGGTTTATCTGCACGCTCTGGCTTGCGGAATATTACATCGCCATTGCGAAAACCGCTGACGAGCTTAAACCTGCCCTCGACATACTTGAGTGGACAGCGAAACGTGCCTTGCCGTCCGGCGTTTTGGCCGAACAGATCGATCCGCTGACGGGCGACGGAGTTTCAGTTTCGCCGCTGACGTGGTCGCACTCGACATTTGTTGCGGCGGTCCACAGCTACCTGGCGAAAAGGAAAGAATTTCTTTAACAGGATGGACAGGATGCACAAGATAGGAAGAGAAGCTAACGAGTTCAGGAAAATATCCTGCTCATCCTGTTTATCCTGTTAATTTTTTTGCTGCGAGACTTTGCGTTAGAATCTTAATTTATGCGAAAAGCAAAGATCCTGGCCACGCTCGGCCCTGCTTCGAATACGAGAGAGGTCATTGACGAAATGTTGGGTGCCGGCCTCAACGCCGTGCGTATCAATATGTCGCACGGTACTCAGGAGGAGCACGCGGCGACCATCAAAACCGCTCGCGAAGCCGCCGCAGCATTGGACCGGCCGATCTCGATCCTAGTCGATCTGTCGGGGCCAAAGATCCGTACCAAAGGGTTAAAGGACGGCATTCCGGTCGTGTTAAAACCGGGTCAGCAGTTCGTAATGACAAACCGCGAGGTTGTTGGCGACGACAAAGAAGTCTCGACCAACTACGCGGATCTGCCGTCGGTGGTCGAGGCCGGTGCGAGAATATTGGTCGATGATGGTGCCATCGAGTTGGTCGTTGAGACCGAGACGCCGACGGACATTATTTGCCGCGTAGTCATCGGCGGTATTCTTGGTGAACGCAAGGGCATAAATCTGCCGAATACTTCGCTGCCGATACCGTCATTAACTCAAAAAGATCATGCGGATCTTATCTGGGCGATGGAGCAAAATGTCGATTACATCGCCCTGTCATTTGTCCGAACCGCTGCGGATTGCAAAGAGGTAAAAGACCTCATTAAGAAGTTAAACAAAAGAAAGCTTGGTCGTGCCCTGCTGGTCGCCAAGATCGAAAAGGCCGAGGCGATCGAAAATCTGATAGATATCCTCGCCGAGACTGATGGCGTCATGGTCGCACGCGGAGACCTCGGCGTCGAGACGAGCGTCGAGCTTGTACCTGTATATCAAAAACGAATAATCGAGCTGGCTGTCGCACAGGATAAATTTGTCATCACGGCGACGCAAATGCTGCAATCGATGATCGTAAATCCTTTCCCGACTCGGGCTGAGGCTTCGGATGTGGCAAATGCGGTTTGGGATGGCACGGATGCGGTGATGCTGTCTGCAGAAACGGCGAGCGGAAATCACCCCGTCGAGGCGATCAAGACAATGGGGCGGATCATCGACTCAGCAGAGACGATCAAAGCAGACCAATTAAAAAAACCTGCAAAGTTCTCACAGCCGCCTTCGCGAAGGACGAGCCAGGCGCTATGTATAGCCGCCGCTTACGCCGCCAAAGAAATGCAGACGGAGAAGGTCGCGGTGTTTACCGAATCAGGGCTTATGGCTCGACGCCTGTCCACAGTGCGTTCGGGTCTGCAGACATTTGCTCTAACAACTTCGTTTGATGCTTATAATCAACTTGCTTTGATCTGGGGCGTTCACCCGTTTGTCCACGAACCGCGTAACTCTACACGCGAGATGCTAAAGATCGGCGAGAAAACACTAATCGACGCGGGATCTGTAATTGCGGGGGAAACAATGATAATGATGGCCGGACGTTTATCGGGACTGGGATTATCGAGCTCGGTGATCGTCTGGTCTATCGGTGAAAAAGTGCCGAAACGTTAGACAACAGTGCCAAATATTTTACCCACGAGTGCTGTCGCACCCATTGCCATTGCTCCCCAGAAAAGAACACGAAGCGAGCCTGTAAATATGCTTGCTCCGCCTGCACGAGCAGCGACACCGCCTAATAACGCGAGAAAGACAAGAGAGCTAACGGCAACAACGGGGATCATCAGCGACCCTGCCAACAACGCTGTCACCAACAGCGGCAGTGATGCCCCAACCGCAAAACTAACCGCTGAAAAAACCGCAGCCTGGACCGGGCGGGCGCTCATTATCGATGAAATGCCAAGCTCATCACGAGCATGGGCACCAAGAGCGTCGTGCGCGGTAAGTTGCTTGGCGACCTCAAGAGCAATATCTGCGTCGAGTCCTCGGTCAATATATATGCCCCTTAACTCCTCGAGCTCATGCTCAGGGCTAAGTGCCAATTCTTTCTTCTCGCGTTCGAGATCCGCTTTTTCAGTGTCGGCCTGAGAGTGAACTGATACATACTCACCAGCCGCCATCGACATTGCTCCAGCCACCAGGCCGGCGACGCCCGCGACGAGTATTGCAGTATGCTCGGCCTGTGCCGCAGCTACGCCAATGACAAGGCTCGCGGTCGAGACTATGCCGTCATTTGCGCCGAGAACGGCGGCGCGAAGCCAGCCGATCCGTTCGGTTCGATGATGTTCTCGATGACTCATTTACTTTGTGTCATTTCCACCATTTTCTGACGGATAGTCTCGATCGCCTTGAGCGGACGGATCATAACTTTAAATTCGATGATTTTTCCGTCGCCGTTCCATTTGATCAGATCGACACCGTTGATGGTGATGCCATCGATCTCCGACATAAATTCGAGTACGGCATCCTGCGACCCGACGACCTCACGAACGTAGCGAAAAGTACCATTCAGCAAAAGTCCGGCAGCTGCAGTCAAATACATTATGGTCAGAGCCTTGCCGGGCTGTGGTGTGTGGATGACCGGCGAATGGAAAACGACATCGTCAGCGAGGATATCGGAAAGGCCGGACATGTCACGCTGTTCGACGATCTGGTGCCAAGCCGCAATTGGGTTATTCGAAGTATCCATTTATTCCGAACTCAAAACCTGTGCAACCGTCTCCTTCTTCAATCCACCATTTTTTTTGAGGTATTCCGCAGGCGATATCTGTGGGTCACGCCACGCATCTAGAAGTGCGGTCTGGTGGACGCACTGAATGGTACATGTCGGGGCACACCATTTTTCGGTATGATATTCGCGTTCTAGGTCGCTGTGAGTATATTCGAGCAGAGGGATGCCCGGAGTGCCGCGTTGCTGTGAACACCAGCTCACCATACCTCCTTCGTCAATATAAAGATACCGCGAACCGGCACGGCATCGCCACACGTGCTCTTTGCCTTCGACCAGATCGTCTTGAAACCAATTCCACCGAGCGTAGCTGCGAGCCCCTTTGCTCTTGATCTCTTTGTAAACCTCTTGCTCACGCTCGGTCAGGCCTTTGTTCAGGCCGTCACCGTCGTGGATAACGCCTACGGTTGAGGAAAACCCCAGTTCGATCGCACGATTGGCGATAACTAGAGCCTCGTCCGGATTAGCAACACCGCCGCCAACAACCGAATTGATATTGACCTTAAATTTTGCGTGGTCGCGAAGGTTGACGAGCTTGGCATCGAGCACCTTGAGGCTCTTTTTCGAAACGTCGTCGGGAGTTACGTTGTCGATCGAAATTTGCAGATAATCGAGTCCGGCTTCGTTTAGTTTTTTGACCTTTTCGGGCTGGAAGTAATAGCCATTCGAGATCAAACCGGCGATCATTCCGTGATGGCGGATGCGGGCGATGATCTCGTAGATCTCAGGGTGCATCATCGGCTCGCCGCCCGAAATGGTAACGACCGAAGTGCCAAATTCGGCAAGCTTATCGATACGCTCGAGCATGACATCGATCGGCACCGGATCGCTCGTTTTGTCGTATTCGTTGCAGTAAGTACACGCCAAATTGCACCGCCGCATCGGCACGATGTGCACGAGAACGGGGTGCTTGGTCGAGGCAAAAGCCTTGATGGTGTGCTTAACACCGCGTGTAAATCTGCTAAAACTGCTTGCCTTTGGCATAAATAAACCTGACGCTGCGGTCAAACACTAGATTATAGGTTTTGGTGCAGGCCAATTCAAATTAAAACCCCGGCTGCATTAAATCAGCCGGGGCATTTTCAATTAGCATAGTCGGTCTATGCTTTTATCTTTTTGACATTACTCGGATAGTTCAAAGCAAAGACCTTTGTATCGATCCTGACATTTTTTTCCAGACCCGACAACAGAACCGTTGTCGTATCGTTGTTTTGTTCGGTGATCTTAGCCTGCAAAGGCATCCCGTTACCATCGACCCATAATTCCGCAAGCTTATAACTTGTCTGGGTTTTAGGCGTCAACTGCAAATGCCACGTCTTTGTCCCGCCGGAAATTCCCTCTTCGCCAATGTAGATCACATCGTAATTTGCTTTGAGTTGGTCCCTGGACATATTCATAAACGCCAACGCACCGCCAACAGCGGGTGAGCCTTTCGATTGCTGAACCTTTCCCTGAATAACCTGTCCTAAACGCGGTCTATACAACTCATAGCTATCACCGACAACCGCCATCTGCTCCTGAACCGGCTGCGTCCAATCGATCCTGACATACATTTTGCCTTTGCCGGCGATCTTAGTGATGTATTGAGTCGTGCCTACATTTGTATCGGAAACATTGAGCTGAACATTGGTCTTGACCATCGTGACGTTCGCTTTCAGCGTCTGGAGGGCCTTATTATGCTCGTCCATACGTTTCAGGATAGTGCCGAGCGGGCCTTGAGCATTTGCACTCGCCGCCATCAGCGCAAAACACATTACAAACAAACTTAAAATTAAGAATTTACGCATAAAAACATTAACTCCAACCGTAAACAATAATATTTTCTATGAATTTACTTCGCGGTGTCGGTCACAGATTGGACGGTCGCGGCAGCGTTTTGGTTTGCCGGGGATTTCGGTTTGCTAAACCACGACTTTGGCGTCGCGAATATAAATATCATTATCAAAATGCACAAAACGTCCCATTGCCACGAAGCCCTTTCATAGTTCCAATTGATCACGTTCTTCATAAGCTTTTGTTCAATTAATTATATGGCCGTCACGCATCTGTATCGTCCGCGTGCAGACCGCCGCCGCCTCGGGGTTGTGCGTGATCATAATGATCGTCTGGCCAAATTTTTCATTTAGCTCCTTGAACATATCCAGCACGATCTGTGAATTTTCCGAATCGAGATTCCCCGTCGGCTCGTCCGCCAGGATTATCGCGGGGCCGTTAACGATCGCCCGGGCCAGAGCTACACGCTGCTGTTCGCCGCCGGACAGTTCGAGCGGCTTATGATGCATTTTATCCTCAAGTTTGAGCAGTCTCAAGACCTCGCGACGTTTGTCGGAGTTCTTTCCGCTCGCTCCAGTATGTATCTTTTCAGCCAATTTTAGGTTTCCTTCGGCAGATAATGTCGGAAACAGGTTGAACCGCTGAAACACAAATCCGATCTTTCGCCGCCGGATGTCCGTACGTCGGGCGTCTGAAACGCGAGCCAGATCCTCGCCGTCGATCAAAATGCTGCCGCTCGTGGGCGAAAGCAATCCGCCAAGCAGATGGAGCAACGTTGATTTGCCGCAGCCGGACGGGCCCATAATGGCAATAAACTCTCCCTCGGCGACATCGAATGACAGCCCGCGCAAAACGTCGACGTCGAGCTTGCCGACTTTATAGGATTTTTTTAGATCTATGGTGCTAAGGATCGGTTTCATCTTCGGAGGTTTAATTTTTTGGAGCCGGGGCCTTGTTGTCGAAAAGCGGCTGTTCAACCACCGCTTCTAGCAAGCGTTTATCGAGATCGACCTCTTCTAAATTCCAGTTATTTTGCAGTACAAACGCTGCGTCAGGAAATGTCGTGCCGATCGTTACGGCCTCGGGCGTTTGATAAGACAACCGCATTGAGTATCGCTCTTTTGGACGTGTCACCTGTATCTCAAGCGGCAAATTTGGGTAGTTTCCTGTGGAGGTAAGACTACCCTCTTTGCCGTAAACGATATCGGATTCGATCTCGCCCTTAGAATCAAATAACTGCTGCCGCGCCAATCTGATACCACCGACACGGTCAAACCAAAAGCGGCGCTTTATCGTTAGCATCCCGTCGGGCTGCTTAGAAAATTCATCAAGCAGATAATATCCGCGTGTTACATGTCGCACAGGCGACCTTGTGTCAACGCTCGTATCTTCTTCTTGCTGAAAGATCGTACTCATCGTATAGACATTTGCCTGGTCGATGGGCTGGACAAGCATCGCATCTGTAAAATGCTGGGGACGTAAATTCGCAAAAGCGTTGACGCTTTCTTTTGTCTTTTTGGCGTTTTCGAGCTCCGCTGTACTTAATTGCCGCTGCAATTTTGTATAATCGGCGTTATTGGTTCCCTTAAGAAACTTTTTGTATTTTCCTGTTCCGCCATCCATTAAAATGGCAACGCGGAAATGCTCGCCGTCAGATGTCATCTGCGCAACGTCTGATTTAATGATCGGAACTTGGACTTTGAGCAAGATCTTGCCCGGACGCTGAACGACAACCTCTCCATCAGCCTGACGATAGACCTCTTTACTGCCAAACTCGGCAAACGAATTGTCTTCAAATTTGAGGTCCATTTTGGCCCGCATCGAATTGACCCGAGAAAACCGTTCGATCTCTTTTAGCAGTTCGCCTTGTGACGAATCTTCGGTCTTTAGGAGACGAGCGGTCACTTTATCTTGCTTGACCTTGATACAGCTCGACAGTAAAAATACTGCTGCCGCAAAGATGATCAGCAACGATCGATGTGATGGACTGGTAAAACGTATCATTCGTTTCCGATGGCCGGGACCAGGCTTACGTTGCCATTAATCCCCCTAAACGTATCAAACCGAAGATGATAGCACTTCAAAACGCGATTTGCCACCAATGAAAAGACGCGGGAACGAGATATGATTTCTCCCGCTCCCGCGTTCAATTTGATAAAAACTGCAATCTAGCCGGAAAATGTTCCGGTTCCACGCGTCAGGTAATCCTGCATCGTGTAGGAAAACATGATCGCCAGCCAAAAGAAACTGCCGACCGCCGACAGCCAGATCAATCTTGGGCTCCAGTAAACATGCATGAAAAACAACATCACGGCCGTCATTTTTGTGAACGCGATCGCAAGGGCGAGCAAAGTGTTTGCCCCGGTGAAGATGGAATCAAGATCCCAAAACGACGTAAAATAGGTCAGTATCGTTCCAACGACAAGTATCAGAAATATTCCGATATACTTCGGAATATTCATATGGTCGTGCTCTTCGTGATGTTCTTCGTGTTGTTCAGCCATATACTTCTCCAATACTTAGTGAGCCGCTAGAAAATGCCGCCCGAGCAGATACAATAGCGGGAATAGGAATATCCACACGATATCAACAAAGTGCCAATAAAGCCCCGACATCTCGACGGGCATATAGTATTCCGCGTTATAGTTTCCTCTAAACGCCGTCCACAGCAGCCACAGCATTAGGCCCAAACCGACCACCATGTGCAGGGCATGCAAGCCTGTCATTACGAAATAAAGGTAAAAGAATATCCGCACCTTATCGCGAAACTTGTTAGCGTCGATCTGGCCGTTTGAGAAATACCCGATCTTTTCCGACTGGGTAAGATAATTCTTGTCCTGGGCAAGTTTTACAAGAGAGCAATCTGTCCACTGAAATTCGCCACGCGGATTGGGATGCTCGACGGCCGGGGCGTTGTGATCCACTTCCCAGCAAGGTTTCGCGTGATCTGTTCCGTGTGCAGCCTTGTCATCCTTGATCTTTTTATTGACACCGGCAAAAGGTATCAGCCCGTGATTATATTTGTCGGTGTACTCGATGGCTTTGACGCCAAGAAACGCCGCACCAAATATCATGGTCAGGACGATCATGATGACCTGCATCCAGCGATTGCTCTTTTGCGCGTAATAAACGGTCAGTGCCATCGTCAGCGAACTGACGATCAGCACGAGCGTGTTGAGTCCGCCCCAAAATGCATCGAGGTGATTAGAACCGGCGGCAAACGCCATCGGATATTTGGAGCGAAATACGAGATAAGCGGTAAACAGCCCGCCGAAAAACAGGATCTCCTGCACGAGGAACATCCACATCCCGATCGAGACGCTCTCTTCCTGCTGGCCCATGTCTTCGAACTGGTGCTGCAGCCCCGGCTCGTGATAAACAAATTTATCTGATGTTTCGTGTGTCGACATTAGTGTTAATTAGGACCGATTATGCAACGCTGGACTCATCGCGACGCTTTGCTCCCTCAAGATCCAACCCGCTCTCTTCGCCAAATTCGTATGCCTCCCAGGTAACAACCGGCATAACGTCAAAATTTTCTGTCGGCGGCGGCGAACTTGTACGCCATTCCAGACCCGGATGCATCCATGGATTATCTTCAGCTTTCTTACCAAATATCAGTGAGTGCGTCAGATAAATGGCCGGCATAACAAGGCCGATACCGAGTACCGAGGCTCCGGCGGTCGAAAAGATATTTAGTACCTGCAACTCTTCAGGATACGCGGCATAACGACGCGGCATACCTTGATAACCGAGTATGAACTGCGGGAAAAACGTCAGGTTAAAGCCCACAAAAACGAGCATCGCCGAGATCTTGCCCCAAAATTCTGAATACATACGGCCTGTCATTTTCGGCCACCAGTAGTGGATACCGCCGAGATATGCGATCACCTGTCCGCCGACCATCACGTAGTGAAAGTGAGCAACGACAAAATATGTGTCGGTCAGATGCACCGTCAAACCCATCGCGCCAAGAAACAGTCCCGTGAGGCCGCCGATCAGGAACAATCCCATAAACCCGATCGCATACAGCATCGGCGTATCGAACGAGATCGAGCCTTTGTACATCGTCGCCGTCCAGTTGAACATTTTGATAGCCGACGGCACGGCAACGACCATCGTCAGGAACGAGAAAACGAGTCCGGCGTAGATCGACTGGCCGCTGACGAACATGTGGTGTCCCCAAACGAGGAAACCAAAGACTGCGATCGCGATGCTTGAAAAAGCGATGAATTCGTAGCCAAATACTTTCTTCCTGGAAAAGTTTGAGATCAGCTCAGAAATGACGCCCATTCCCGGCAAGATCATAATATAGACCGCCGGATGCGAATAGAACCAGAACATATGCTGAAACAGGATCGGGTCGCCGCCAATGGACGGATCAAAAATACCCACGTGCGTAGCACGTTCGATCGCGAGTAGCAGCACCGTGATCGCAACGACCGGTGTGCCTAGGATCATCACGAGGCTCGTCGCGTAGTGTGCCCAAACAAACAGCGGCATGCGAAACCAGGTCATTCCCGGAGCACGCATCGTATGGATCGTGACGATAAAATTTAACCCAGTAAGGATCGACGAAAAACCGTTAACAAATATACCGAGGCCAACGAACATAACGAACGAATTCGAAAACGTCGTACTGTACGGCGTATAGAATGTCCAACCTGTATCAACGCCGCCCTGCATCAGGGCAAATAACGTCAAACCGCCGCCAAGCCAGTAAATATAGAGACTTATGAGATTGATACGCGGTAGAGCGAGGTCCTTCGCACCGATCATGAGGGGCAATAAAAAGTTACCCAAAATAGCCGGGATCGACGGTATCAAGAAGAAAAAGATCATCAAGATACCGTGCTGTGTAAAGACTTTGTTATACGTTGCCGTATCGACCAGATCGCTCGCCGGGGTCAGCAATTCCAGACGGATGGTTGCTGCATAGAGCCCGCCCATCATAAAGAACGCCGACACCGAGATCAGATACATGATCGCGATGCGTTTATGATCTTTGGTCAGTAGCCACGATGCCAACGTCGAGCCATTGGTCAAATAATTGCCCTTTGGTGTGTCGGCGTGGCCCTCTGTGATTGCAGTTTGCGCGTTCATAATCCTTAAAAACTACTTGTTAACGTTCGCAGCCGGTTTTGCAACAGGCTTGTTAGCCGCTGCAGTATTTGCATTTGCTGCCGGTGCCGCCGGAGTTGCCCCGGTTGACGCAGCGGCATTAGGAGTTAGCGATTTAATGTACGCTATCAATGCATTGAGCTGCTCCTCGGTCACCTGCCCCTTAAATGTCGGCATTATCGGCTGATATCCTTCGACAACCTGGGCAGACGGGTTGAGGATCGAGTTGCGAATATATTGCTCGTCAGCTTTGACCGTCGTGCCGCCGACCAACTTCACGTCATGATTGTAGATACCTTCGAGCTTGGCACCCCGTTGAGCCGGGCCGCCCGCGTGACACGATGCACAGCCGAGCTTGTTGTTAAAGAGGTCTTTACCCTGCTCGACCGGCGTCTGTCCCGAAACATTTCCGCTAAGCCAATTGTCAAAATCACGCTGCTCCAAGACATATATCCAACCGATCATGCCGGAGTGGTTAAGGCCGCAGTACTCGGCACAGTAGAGCTGGTATTTCCCGGGTTTTGTCGCCTCAAACCACATATAGGTGTAGCGGCCAGGCACGACATCCATCTTTGTACGAAATGCCGGTATCGAAAAATCATGCAGTACGTCCTCGGTCGTCATGGTTAGTTTCACCTTTCGACCGACGGGGACATGCAATTCGTTGATCTCTCGCTGGCCCGTTTGATGCTGTGCTTTCCACATCCATTGCTTTCCGACTACATAGACCTCCATCGCGTCGTCGGGCGGTGTAAATTGATTAAAAAATACAACCGCTCCGCCGATAAAGATCGTCATCGAAATAACAAACGGTATGATCGACCAGACCGTTTCGAGCAGCATAGAGCCATGCATTTCTTCGGGTGTCGCGTATTTTTCCGTCTCGCGATATTTTAGGGCAAAGAAAAAGATTGCCGCCACGATAGGTATCGTGAAAGCAACGCTCACCGCGATCAGGTAAAAATACAAGGCATCTACCTGCCACGCGAAAGTCGAGGCCTGATCCGGAAAAAATGGTACCCACGTTGTGTTCTGCATAACTCAGTTGTTAGTCGCCAGGGCGATCAACTATTCACTACCCAATGCCTTTCGTTTATTCCTTCGCCAAAATACAAATCCCATGAGCCCCATCAGAGCAAGAGTCAGGACGCCGCCCACCCGCATTACCCTAAGGATCGCCAAACCGTACTTTCCGGTCGCAGGGTCGTAATGATAGCAGTACAGAAGAAGCTGCTCGGCCGCACTGCCAACTTTGTTCTCGTTCGACTCCATAATGCCGAACTTTACGTCCTTGGGCGAGTAATCGATGCCGTACAGATACCGCGAAAGCTTACCCTCGGGCGTTGCGATCATCACACCGGCGGCATGTGCGAACTGGTTGCTTTTCTCGTCCCACTTATAGCTAAAACCGGCGGCGGCCGTTGCTTTATCAATTGCTTCCTGCGTTCCCGTTAGGAAATGCCAGCCTTTTTCAGCTCCGGCTCGTCCGTAACGCTCGATGTAGGCAGCCTTTTTATTCTTTGCGAGATCGGCCTTGTCGTTCTCGCGTGCATCAAAGCTGATCGCTACGACATCAAAATCCTTTCCAGCGTCAAACGTTATCCCCTTCAAAGATCCGCTCAGTCCGTTCAGGACCTGATTGCAAAGCATCGGACACTCGTAATAGACAAATGCTATGATCACGGGGCGGCCGGTGTTGAAATAGCTGCCAAGCTTGACCGCTTTGCCGTCCTCGTCCTTAAACTCTACGTCCAGCGGCATCTGTACCCCAAGCTTTTGCTCGATACCGATCGTTTTTAGCGGCTCCGGCAATCCGTTAGGCTCTGACATCGCCGGATCATAAGTGCGCGGGCTATAAAGAGGCGAATTGTAATGCTCGTTCTTTTGAGCGAAAACGTCGGCAGTGAACAGTGAACAGTGAACAGTGAACAGTGAAAGAAATAGAGCGAGTTTGACCGCGCGACTAATGAGGCACGGTTTCACACTATTAACTTTTAGTTTTTCCCTTTTCACTTACTTACCTTCGTTTCTCCGACGCCATACGCCCTGAACTAGATTCTGAAATAAAGCCGTGAGCCTTCTTGAAAGTATCTTCGGCATCGGCTCCTGACTTTGCCTTTACATTCTGGCTGAGAAATTTTTCCTTAGCCTCGTCGATCGGCATGACAGTAACCGTTCCGGTCTTTGCGTCTTTTTTGCCATGTTCCCACAAATCAAGCCACTGCTTGTGCAGTTCGCGATACTCCGCCTGCGGAGCACCAAGCTCCATATTGACCCACCCTTTTTCAGACTCAACACCAAACCCTGGCGCCGCCTGAAGTCGAGGTTCGGCCGGCAGACGTTCTTTTTCGCTCAATATCAAGGGATTTGCCGGACCCGCGTTCTCTTTGTTGTAATCCTTGAGTACATTGAGCAAAGCCCACATCAGCCCAAACGTGATAACGATCAGTAGAAAAAGCCCGACCGCGAACGAGAAAATGCCCTTGAGCCCTATCTCATTCTCTTCGTAGGCCTTATTCAGGTCTGCCACGCTGTCACTATGTTTCTTCGACGACATATCAGTTTTTACTCAGCTAATCGTTAATTAATGCCCGTGGCCGTGTTCGACAGCCTCTTCAAAATACGGATCTTTTGCCGGAACCATTGCCCGTTTTTGCAACTGTCCAAAGAACCACCACAGCCAGATACCGCCGATAGCGATAGGGGCAACGAAATCCATCCAGCTAATATAAAATGCTCCTGTCGCCAAGTTGCCCGATACGCGGGGCGTCGGCCCGATCAGGTAAAACATATCGACGATACGCATCACCAAGATAAACATCGCAAGCGTTGCCAACCAACGTGCCTTGCGTTTGAAATCCTGCTGAAGCAAAACGAGGAAGGGGAACGCAAAGTGGAACACGATCAAAATTATGCCGATATAGCCCCAACCGCCCTTCATTCTCGCGAGATACCACGTCGTTTCCTCTGGCAGGTTACCCGCCCAGATGATCAGGAACTGCGAAAAATTGAAATACGCCCAAACCATCGTGAGCGCAAGCATCAGCTTGCCAAGATCATGGAAATGGCGTTTACCAAGCACGCGGTTCATCGGAGCCGTACCTGAGAGGTTCGCGAGCAAAGCAACGCAAAAACAGAAACAGCTCAGTCCCCATCCCGCAACAAACAACAACCCCCACATCGTCGAGAACCAATGCGGATCGAGCATCATCATCCAGTCAACGACTGCAAATGTCACCGTCAGGCCAAAAATGACCATCGTCGGGCCGGAGAAACGCGAAGCTTTTTCGAGCACCAGCCGCGATTCTTCGACCGTCTCGGTTTTGTCCTGCTGCACCGACCATTTATTCAGCAGATACACCATCAGCCCGAACACGGCAAAATAAACAGCCGAACGCACGATCCAAAACCATGGGGCCATGTATATACCACGGGCCTCCATGATGTGGATATCGACGGGGGCTTTGCTCTCAGCCATGTGCGTAAATTCCATAAAACTATGAAAATAAACGCCTAGTGCGAGTGGGATGAATAATAAGATCACAAGCGGCAATGTCCGCGTCGCGGCCTCAAGCGTGCGGCGAATAACGACGCCCCATGCTCCGCCGGTCATATACTGGAGCATCAGCACGCCCAACGAGCCAAACGTGATACCGGCCCAGAAAATAAATCCGAGCAGCCACGAGCGAAGCCCCTGTTCGGGGTTCAGATACGTTCCAACGCCCCAAGCGAGTACGGCAATACCGCCCGCACCGAGTGCGAGTGTTCGCCAACGGCTGATCACGGCCGGTGCTTGATAGTCATCAAGATTCGCCATTTAGCGGTGCCCTCCGTTGGTATTTGCGTTAGTTGTTTCACCTTGCTTTGGAGCAGCGGTGTTCGACTCAGTTTTTGAGCTCATTTTCAAACTCTCTTCCGGATTTTGGCTTACCTGCAACGCCCGGATATAAGCGACTATCGCCCAACGGTCAGCCGGTTGGATCTGGTATGCGTAACTACTCATCCTGCCCCACCCGTTCGTCATTACGTCAAAGAAATGGCCGACAGGTGCGTTTCGCAGACGATCATCATGATATGTGGGTGGCTGCGGAAAACCGCGCCGCACGACCATACCGTCGCCATTGCCGACCGGGCCATGGCAGACGATGCAGTGAATGTTGTAGCGATCTTGACCACGATCGACCAACTCCTTGGTAACCGGAATCGGAAATTCGTCAATATCGTTTGGAAAGCTCGTAACGAGCGTGTTCCCAGACGCATCGGTGGTCGTCGCGACGGGAGCGTTGAGGTTCGGATTATCTATCTTACCTGTATAAAATCCCTTATTATCCTGTAGATGTCCGCGGGCGACAGTTCCTGCAACCTGATCACGGGTCGACAGGCCGTCCTTAAACCACTCGCTCTTTTTATAGACCTTGTAACGGGGCTGGTCCTGCATATCAGCACGCAGGCCGCAACCGACCGTCAGCATACAATAGGCGGCAAGCATAAAGATGTAGAGGTAATTGCGTTTATTCTTCAACATCAAACACCTCCTGAGCATCAAGGCTTTCCATAAAACTTCGGGTTTCGGCGTAATCGTATTTTTCGTCTTTTGACTCAATGATCAAGAAAAACTTTTCACGCGTGGCGAGAGCAAATCTCGGCACATTGAAAACCGGATGATACGGTGCCGGCAAACCATTGAGAAACAACATTCCAAAAACCGCAACAAAAGCCGAAAAAAGGATCGTCAGCTCATACGCCGGCGGGATAAAAGCCGGCAAGCTGAAATGCGGACGGCCACCAACGATGATCGGCCACTCAAGTACATGGACGAAATATTGCAGTCCAAGACCTGTAAGCAAGCCAGTAACACCGCCGCAAAAGATCAGATACGGCAATATGCTACGCTTGATGCCGAGGGCCTCGTCAATTTCATGCAGCGGGAACGGCGAAAAAGCGTCCGTCTTGGTATAGCCCGCATCGCGCACCTTACGCGCCGCATCGACCAGATCCGAAGGCGTATCAAACTCAGCCATTATCCCGTGAAGTTTGCTTTCCATAAGCTTAACTACTCTTTACTCACCACTTTCGACTATTCGTTCGGCGGATCCGTCCGGTCGTATGTATATTCGACCTCGTTCACGTTCTCCTCAAAATCCTGTTGATGCCCGTGCACATTTGCTTCAGGTAGCAGCGTTCTGACCTCGAATATCGAGATGATCGGTACAAACCTGACGAATAGATAGATCAGCGTAAAGAAAAATCCGATCGTACCGATAAACATCGACCAGTCCCAGACACGCGGGCTGTACATCGCCCACGAACTGGGCAGGAAGTCGCGGTGCAGACTCGTCACAATAATAACGAACCGCTCCAGCCACATACCGACGCTGACGATCACCGAGATGACAAACAGCCAAAATTCGCTTTCTCTAAACCGCTTGAACCACAAAAACTGGATCGATATGCCGTTACAGAAGATCAGCATCCAATACGACCACCAATACGGCCCTTCCCAGATGCGGTTTTTGACCATGAAAACTTCGTACTGTGACGCACTGTACCAGCCAAAGAAGGCTTCCATTGCGTAGCCATATACCACGATCAGCCCGGTCGCGAGCATGACCTTTGCCATGTAGATAAGGTGCTGATGGGTAATAAAATCCTGCATCCTGTACCACTTTCTGAGGGGGATACAAAGAATGAGAACCATCGCAAAACCTGCGAACACGGCACCCGCAACAAAGTACGGCGGAAAAATGGTCGCGTGCCAGCCCGGAACCTGTGACACCGAGAAGTCAAATGACACGATCGAGTGGACCGACAGCACAAGAGGTGTCGAAAGACCCGCCAAGATCAAATATGTGATCTCATAACGGTGCCAGTGACGGGCCGAACCACGCCAGCCCCACGAAAGAGCGGCATATACAAACTTAAAATACTTATTCTTAGCCCGGTCGCGAAGCGTCGCGAGATCGGGTATCAGTCCGACGTACCAAAACAAGGCCGAAACCGTCGCATAAGTCGAAACGGCAAAAACGTCCCAGATCAAAGGGCTGCGGAAATTGGGCCAGATGCCCATTGTATTTGGATACGGGAACAGCCAGTATGCCGCAAGCCACGGACGACCTGTGTGTAACAATGGGAACATCGCGGCGCAGGCAACGGCAAAAAGCGTCATTGCTTCGGCAAAACGGTTGATCGACGTTCGCCACTTTTGGTTCAAAAGCAGCAAAATAGCCGAGATCAGCGTTCCGGCGTGGCCAATACCGATCCACCAAACAAAATTGATAATGTCGAACGCCCAGCCGACCGGCTGGTTATTTCCCCAGACGCCGATACCGTTCGCAAGCAGCCACATTACCGAAAACAGCAATAGCTGAGCGACCATGAACGCGAGACCGAACCCGATAAACCAGTGAAACGGCGTTCGCTTTTTCAGCGTGACGTCACTGATCTTGTCGGTCACACTCGCAAAAGTGTGATCGCCCTCAAGCATTGCGGGGTGCAGTTTGGTTTGAAGTTCTTTATCGTCCTTCATAGATCTTAAAGGCTAAAATTGCTTAGTGCCCTTCGCCTCCCGCGGTCTTGGTTTCGGCTTTTGGTGCAGCGGACGCCTTTTTGACCGGCGCCTTATAATCCGGCATTTCCTTGTTCTGATTCTTGAGCCCGGCGAGATAGGTCGTGCGGGGCTGAGTGTTCAGTTCGTTGAGCAAAATGTAATTGCGATGGTCTTTCTTCGCCTTCGCGATCTTGCTGTTCGGGTCCGAAATATCGCCAAACGTGATCGCTTCGGTCGGGCAAGCTGCCTGACACGCGGTCACGACCTCGCCATCGCGGATCTTGCGGCCGTCTTTTTCGGCCTCAATGCGTGCGGCGGAAATACGCTGAGTGCAGTACGTACATTTTTCCATCACACCACGGCTGCGGATCGAAACCTCGGGGTTACGCATCAGCTTATACTGCGGCGTGTTCCAGTCCTGATAGAGCAAGAAGTTGAAACGGCGAACTTTGTAAGGGCAGTTATTTGAGCAATAACGCGTTCCGACACAACGGTTATAGACCATGTCGTTGAGGCCCTCGGCCGAGTGAACCGTCGCGTGCACCGGGCAGACAACCTCGCAAGGAGCCTGTTCACACTGCTGACATAGAACCGGCTGAAAATGCGGCCCTTCAGGGTTATTGACATCGCCGCCGCCGTAATATGCATCGATACGTAGCCAGTGCATTTCGCGGCTTCGCTCGACCTGCTCCTTACCGACGACAGGAATATTATTCTCCGACTGGCAGGCGATAACGCAGGCGTTACAGCCGACACACGAGTTGATATCGAGCGTCATGCCCCATTTGTAATTTTGGTTATAGACGGCCTGATGCTGCTCGTACGGATACATCGATTTCGGGTATTCGTCGTGCTGATGGCCGAGGGTCGGGTCTTTTTCAAATTCGTCGATGTCCCACACACGCAGGATATCGCGGCCCTCCATGTTGAAATGGATCTGCGTCGAAGCGATCTGGGTCGTCTCGTTACGCTTGGCGATCTCGCCATAGCCGTAATCCATTGCATCCGAACGCCTTACATCAAAAGCACTATAGCCGAGTCCAGTACCAACTTTACCGGCACGCGTGCGGCCGTAGCCCATATAGATCGTGACAACATCGTCGGGCTGGCCCGGTGTAATCCACATCGGCACAGGCTTTGATATCTCGCCGCCCTGATATTTCATCGTCACGAGATCAGACGACATATTACCGCCGCGTGTGTTGATAAAACTCGTCCCGCGAACACCGCCGCTCTTTTCGTCTTCGTCGTTACCGGTGTTGACGCCAAGTTTCTTAGCGGTGGCAGGGCTGATAAGAGCAACGTTTTCCCAAGTGATCTTGTTAAGCGGATTTGGCAGTTCCTGCAGCCATCCGTTATTGACGAAACGTCCGTCATAAACACACGGATCGGGCAGGATCGATATCTCGACATTCCCCGAAGCCGCGGGCTTTGTCTCAGGCTGGCTCAAGAATGCGGTTGTCGCCGTGACGGTCTTTGCTGCAGCGGCGGTATTTGGCACGACGCCGTCGTGGATGGCCTTACGCCAGTTATCATCAAATGTTTTTGGTGAAGTTCCGGCAGGAACAGCGGCGGGTGCCGCAGCCTTTGGAGCTTCTTTCGTCGCCGGGGCTGCCGCCTTCGGAGCTTCTTTTGCCGCAGTGTTTGCAGCCGGAGTGGTGACTTTAGCTTCCGTCTTTGGCTCTTCGGCTTTATGCTCGCCGGTTTTGGATTCTTCCGTCTTGTGCTCGGCCTTAGCTTCTTCTTTCTTGGGCTCTTCTTTAGCGGCCGGCACGGCTGCCGCAGGCGTAATATTTGTTCGCTGCCAGTATTCTTTGACGATGTCCGAATCTTTTTTGTCGAAGCCCTCTTTCATGAAAAGCTGTGCGACTTCGTGGGCGTTCTTGCCGTCATAAAGCGGTGCAACGAGCGGCTGGATGATCGAAACAGTACCGTCAAAAGCGCGAGCGTCGCTCCAGCTTTCGAGATAATGCTTATCATGGATGTGCCACTGGCAATGCTCGGCGGTCTCGTCAAAGTACAGCCCGTGATGCACACGCATCGGGATCTTTGCCATTCTCTCGGGCGATAATTTTACATCCGCCGGCGAATTGTAAACCGGGTTGCCGCCAAGAATAACGAGGAGCTTGACGCGTCCGCCGTCGACATCAGCGATCAGTTCTTTGAACTGCTCAATCTGCGTCTTATCAGTATTTGGCGACATCGGATCGGTATAAACGACCGTTTGTCCGGCATTGCCGAGAGCGGCGTTCATCGCATGAGCAAGAGCATGAACGACGGGAGGTTGATTGTTACCGGCAACAACGATCGATTTGCCTTTGTGCTCGACCAGATCTTTTGCCATCGCCGCGATCCATGCAGCGTTTTCCGTATAGGTCGATGTTGCACCCGCAACCCCAACGGCCTTAGCCACAGCCTTAGCGACCTCTGCCATCTGACTCGGCTTGACCGCAATGCGGTGGTCGGCTTTAGCACCTGTGAGGCTAATTGTGGTCTCGATCGAATAAAGACGGTTGATCTCTTTCTTTTCCTCGGAAAAAGCACGGCCCTTACCAAAATCTTTAATGTAAGCGACATTAAAGCCCGAGAACATGTCGGCGTCGAGTGACAATATCCGCTCTGCCTTTTCAAATTTGTAGATCGTCTGAACCGCCGAGCCAAATGCCATCTTGGCACCCGCCATCGCATTGTCCGCATTGATCGGCTCGTACTGTATCCACTTCGAATTTGGCAGTTCTGTTTTGATCTTGGCGAACTGATCGATCATCGTCGGCGAAGTGACCGTTTCCGTCAAAATGCGAACGCCGGCACCACCATCTTTACGATTTTCTTCGATGACCGCACGAAACTCGGTCATAAAAGATTCCCAATTTTTCGGGTTTCCGCGAAACGTGACCGCCTGTGAACGATCCGGATCATACATTCCCAAAAGCGAAGCCTGTGCAAGCACATCGGTCGCACCGCGGCTGCCGGGATGATCGGGATTGCCCTCGATCTTTACCGGACGAAACTCATATGCTTTTGCCAGCAATCCGGTTGCTACACCACTTAGCGACATAGCTGTTGCAAAATACTCGGCTTTGCCCGGAAGGCTGCCGTCCGTTTGCCTTACCGGAACGACGAGCTTTTCCGGCGGCTGGATAACACATCCGCTCAAGCCCGCCAGGGCGAGCGACGCACCCATTACCTTTACAAAATTACGTCGACTAAGGCCGTTGTCCCACTCTTCGATCTCGTGCGGATATTCTTCGGCAATAAACTCTCTGAATTCGGGCGTGTCGGCGTGTTCCTCGATGCTGCGCCAATATTCCTTACCGTTCTGGGCGAGTATTTGGTCGCGGATCGAGGCAAATTTGGCCACAGAGGACACAGAGATCTCTGAGGCTGTTTCCCCGATCAAATTATCGTTCTGCGTGGTCTGCGGTCGTTTCATAAAGTTTTTCAACTCTTCTGTGTTCTGCTCTTACCTGTGGCAGGTCGAACAGCTCGTCATCATTTCTTTGTTGCGGATCTTAAGGTCGTCTTTCAACTGCTTACGTTCTTTTTCATCCAGATCGCCGTCCTGCCAAGCCATGTTAAAGACCTCTTTCTTGGGACGGATAAATTTCTCAGGAGCACGGTGACATGCGATGCACCATTCCATCTGCAGCGTGTTTTCCTGAAAAACCGCCGGCATATTATCGATCTGGCCGTGGCACGTAGAACAACCTACGCCCTTAGCGACGTGAATGCTGTGATTAAAATATGTGTATTCGGGGAGGTCGTGGACGCGTTCCCATTCGATGGGCTTGTTGTCGCGAAAGCTGGCTCTTATTGGTTCGAGATACGGGCTGTCAGCCCAAAGCTGGCTGTGACAGTTCATACAGGTCTGCGTTGATGGCATACCCGCCGTTGCGGTGGTCTCGACCGTTTGGTGACAGTATCGGCAATCGATCCCGTCGTCACCGACGTGATGCTTATGGCTAAACTGAACCGGCTGCTGCTTTTCGACGTATCGCCCGGTCAGATACGATGACCGCGAAAACTGCGTAAAAGCAAAGCCACCAACGCCCGCCAAGACCGCGGCCGCGACCATACTGATCCTGGCAATGTTGTTTGCACTTTTATTAAAGAATTGTGCCATTTTTTAGTCTTTTCGCTATCGGACGACCTGTAAACTCATACCCTGCCTGACGCAAAAGCCGCAAAGAGCAAAGCGATCAGGATCCGGGCCTGCGAACCAGATTTTGTAAAAATTGCGAACCGTAAAACTGCTACTAATATTACAAGAACTTAGAAAATCCGCAAATTGCACAATAAAAAAATATCCCAATCTGCATTTAAGGGCAATCACCGTTAAATAAGTAACCTTAATTAACAGAATAATATTTTTCCTGTTTCCCTAATTACTTTTCGGCCAGCAGAGCCGCACCGGTCGCCGCAGCAAATTCGCCCAGCTCGCCCTCGACAATACTGACTGCCTCAAACGACGGTGCGAACGACAGCTCGCGAGCCCGCTCAACGATGGCGTCAAGCACGAGATTCTTAGCATCCATGATCTCGCCGCCGACAACGACCTTTTCGAGATTGAGCAGATTGATGACGCTCGCGATCGCAGTGCCGACATATACTCCGGTACGTTCGAGCATCATCTGGGCAAAGTCATCATCTTCGCGTGCAGCACTTATAATGTTGTCGAGCGTGATCGCCTCTTCGTCCAGCGAATTAAGCGATGAAGTGCTGTCCTGATGAAAGCGTGCCTTGGTCCGCCGAACGATATTCTCAGTCGATGCGACCTCTTCCAACCGCATGCCCTCAGAATTAATAGGAACAAAACCAAATTCACCCGCAAAACCCGACGCACCACGCCAGATCTCACCGCCGAGGATGAACGCTCCGCCGACACCTTCGCCAAGCGTCGCATAAAAGAAATTGTTCGTGCCGCGTGCCGCACCGAGGATAAATTCGCCGTAGGCGGCTGAGTTAGCATCGTTTTCAATCGACGCTATGAGCCCGGTAGCACTACTGATCTCCTTTATCAGGTCAAAGTTTGAGTGTTCGGGAATGTGGGCTGAAAACGCCACCCGATGTGTCCCTTGATCCACGAGTCCAGGCACAGCGACACCTAGCCGGTCAAAATCACCAACGTCTTCCTTGAGGCCGCCGATCAGCGATTTGACCTGCTGCGCCGTTTCCTCGGCGGGGTCAAACGCTATCGACCGTGTCGCGGCGAGGTTGCCATCCTGATCGACGGCGACCGCCCTCAGTTCATTTGTGCGGATCTCAACGCCGACCCTGATCATTCCGGTATTGCTCATATTAAAAAGCTCGATTTTTCAGTAACTACCGCGATTTTAGACACTCAAATTGCGAGTGTCAAACACTACGCCGAACGGGCCGTAAGCCGCGTCGCGCGTGCGATACGGCGGCTAAGCCCACCACTAACTCGGAGTATTGATATTGTCGCATCAGCAAAAAAGGGCATTGACGCGGCGTGACGCAACAGACGGCCTACGCGCAGCCGAGCATCTAACGTAGACGAGTATTGGCGCCGGTAATCTACCACCAAACTTTCGAAATTGCGGTCAGCTGCAAAATTTTCAGCAATCGCCTTTGCGATGATCCTCGCACTCTCGAGTGCGAGCAAAATACCGCTGCCAGTAAACGGGTCAATAAAGGCTGCCGAGTCTCCGACCGTTAGCAATCCTTGTGCAGGAACGAGATCACCGCGACCGTACCGTTCTATTGGTACCGCGAGCCATTCGCTCTCAAAAACCACATCTTCTAGGACTGTCGCAGCCCGTTGATTCGTAAAGACGACGTCTCGCATTACCCGTTCTGCATCGCTTTTACACCTTTTAATATCCTCGGCATCCGCGATAAAACAAAGATTATAAAGGCCGTTCTCAATACGGTTGCATCCCCCATAACCGCCACGATACGCGAATATCTCGCACGCACCCGCTGCGATCTGTGCACCGGATATATGCACTTTGAATGCGACTTGACACGCACGTCCGTGCTGCCGTGGATCCTTTTCGAGACGGCGGGCGAGTGAGCGCGTTCTACCGGTCGCGTCGATAACTAATGTCGCCGTGACGGGCGTTTCGAGGCCGTCCTTGTTCTTTAGGCGGACACCGATAACGCGGTCACCATCAAATATCATCCCGGCGGCGGTTGTCTCCTCGTAAACTGCGACGCCCACTTCTCTAGCCCGCTTGAGCAGCACATCATCCATCCCGGCTCGGCTCAGTCCTAACGCCAGCGAGCCAACCTGTCCAAACCACTCGCTCTTTACCGCCACGCCTTTTCCGCGACGCGTATAAAAGACTGTCTCAGCAATATCGACGCTGCCCGCAACTTTTATATCTCCGGCGACGCCAAGTTCCGAAAAATGTACGAGACATTCCGGTGAGATAAATTCGCCACATAGTTTTTGACGCGGAAATCGAGCTTTTTCAACCAGCAAAACGTCTAGACCTGCGTCCGCCAGCCGGATAGCGGTAGCTGACCCGGCCGGGCCTCCGCCAACGACGATAACGTCAAAATCCGTAATTGCTGCAGATACCATTAACTTTTTCGCCCGGACAATACCAATCGATTTACTTTCGAGCGCTCGACCTTTACATCAGTCAATCCGGCTGATTTTGCTATTTCAACCAATTCGTCAGGACTGAAACTTCGTAATATCGACAGGGCACCGTCCTCACGCGAAAATTTTTGTAACAAAATACTGCCCAAGACTTTATAGAGATAATACGCAGTCGGATGGCGGTTAAGATCGATGATATAAATTCGCTTTCTCGCGACGCGGGCCATTTCGTTCAGCAACCGAACCGCGTCTTCATCGCCCAGATGATGAAGAAACAACGAACAAAATACATAATCAAAACTGTCATCGGGGAACGGCAACCGCAGAGCATCGCATTGCAAGGCGGAAAGCGTGGAGCTCTTGATCGACGTCGTTGCTTCGGCGTTTAGCTCAGCTCCGACAAAAAAAGTCTTACGGCCCGCTGTCCAATTCGCCAGTTCCCTTAATAATTCGCCCGAACCCGCCCCGACATCGAGAACCGAAACGGATACGTCATCGTTGGCCTCGATATCACGCAAAAGTGTCCGACGCAGAGCCCGCAACTCACCGAAAACACGGTGGATAAACCACATCTCCCGCTGCCAGCGACGATACTCGCCGGGCGTGTATTCGCCCTTGTCCAATCGTTCAAGCTCGTAGCTGCGCGTTGCAAAACGTTCGAACATAGGTTTACGCGTATTTCTGCAAAACCATCGCGCTGTTCTTTGAGCCGAACCCGATGCAGTTGCACAACGCCGTATTCACCTCGCCCTTTCTCGCGACATTTGGCACGTAGTCTAGGTCGCATTCCGGGTCATGTGAGTCGAGGTTTATTGTCGGCGCAATAATTCCGGTCGCCATTGCACATAGGGCCGCCGCGATACCGGCAGCACCGCTTGCCCCTTGCGGATGGCCAAGCTGCGATTTGGTCGCGGACATTGGGATTTTGTATGCGTGATCGCCCAATGCGATCTTGACGGCGGTAGTCTCGATGCGGTCGTTCAAAACCGTCGAAGTGCCGTGAAGATTTACGTAATCGACATCTTTCGCGTCAACTCCGGCGTCTTCGAGAGCAATGGACATAGCTCTCGCCGGTTCGATGCCCGAATCATCGAGCCTAACACGATGATAGGCATCGCACGTCGATCCATAGCCGCTGATCTCAGCATAGATCTTGGCCCCACGTTCTAACGCATCATCAAGGCTCTCAAGCACAAAAATGTACGAGCCCTCAGCAACGACGATGCCGGAGCGATCTTTATCAAATGGGCGGGACGCACGATGCGGCTCGTTGTTCCAAGCATTTGTTAGTACCGTCATCAAATCAAACCCAGCCAGGATTCCCGGAGCCAGCGGGGCATCGACGCCGCCAGCTATCATCACGTCCTGACGTCCGAGTGCTATGTGCTGGGCGGCGTAAAAAATAGCATCGGTCGAGCTAGTACAGCCCGTCGATACTACATGCGAAAGCCCCCGTAATCCGAGCGCCATCGATATTTCCGACGACAGCCCGCCGTGTGTCGATGCGGGGATGATATAAACGCTGGCGTGCGTCTTAGGGCCGACGTACCAGTATTCATAATGTTTCTCGGCAAATGCCAGTCCGCCGCCGCCGGTGCCGATCTCGACACCGATCGTCCGGCGTTTTTCGATCGGCATGTCAGTGGTATCGAACCCAGCGTCGGCCATTGCTTCGCGGGCGGCTGCTAAAGCGAGCGGCACGGTTCGCGGTACGTGTTTACGATCCTTGATATTCAGCTCAGCCTGCCAATCGAAATCCTGTATCTCGCCCGCGATCTTGACGGCAGAGCTGTCAGTATCGAACGACTTGATCCGTCGAACGCCACTTGCTCCGGCCGCGAGTCCGTTCCAAAAAGCCTCGCGTCCGGTACCTATCGGCGTGACACAGCCAAGTCCTGTTATTACAACCCGGCGTGGTCGTACAAAATTTCGCAGCATTTAGATGTACCCCTTGTTAGCTCGTATTTCGAGGATAACATCGAAATGTCGTTAATTGACTGTATCCGCCATGAAAGTTACTCTTTTGTGTGCAGATCACCAGACGGCCAGGCATTATTTCGCCTCTGTAATATGGATCATCAACTTTACGATCTAATCGCCCAGTACGGTATTTACGCAGTCTTTGCGTTGTGCACGGTCGAAGGTGATATTACCCTGCTTATTTCGGGTACCATGGCTCACGGTGGGCTTTTTGGAAACTGGGGATTTTTTAAACTGTTGATCGCCGGAACATTGGGCGGAATTGTTGGAGATTGTGCCGGTTACGGCATTGGGCGCATCTTTCACCAAAACGCAAAAGATTATCGCTTTTACCAAGTCGCCCAGCCGCGTGTTGAAAAGATAATCGAGAAATTTGGCGGTTCGGCGATGATCATCTCCAAATATATTTATGGCATACGCGTGGCTATGTGTGTGTTTTACGGCGTCGGGAAAATGCCATTTTTGCGGTTTCTCTGGCTAAGCTCGATCAGCTGCTTTTTGTGGGTTCTGTTTCTGTCGGGCATCGGATA
The DNA here is from genome assembly GCA_040081695.1 of Pyrinomonadaceae bacterium. Classification (GTDB taxonomy): domain Bacteria; phylum Acidobacteriota; class Blastocatellia; order Pyrinomonadales; family Pyrinomonadaceae; genus OLB17. The sequence goes on along the minus strand of JBEBGA010000003.1, from coordinate 6,676 downwards.
TTTCTTTAGCGGTGCAGTCACATCGATGATCGGCGACTTTAAGCAGGTCGGTTTTGTACTGTTCTTTGTGGTGATGATCGGCATCATCGTTTTCTATGTGATCGAGCGATACTGGCTGTCCGAACGCGTCGAAGCCGCTAACCCCGAAACGATCCACAAGATCGAAGAAAAACTGCACGCCGTCGAAGACATCGGCCTAACGACCTTGCAAGACATCACCGAACGCTTGCACCTGACACGCGAACCGAATCGGGGCGAAGTGGGTGAGAAGAGGAGTAAAGGAGAAGAGGAGAAAGAACAGCGACCGCCTACTGACAACTGATACCGATCTATGATAATCGAATCATCCGCCCCGACACGCGTCGATCTAGCTGGCGGCACAATTGATATTCCGCCCCTTTTTCTTTTTCACGAGGGAGCGGCGACCGTAAATTTTGCGGTTTCAATGCTGGCACATTGCCGTATCGAAACACGCGACGACGACCGCATAATTCTCGAATCGATCGACCAAAAGCAGAGCTTTGAAACCACAGTTGGCCTGATAACCAGCCTCAAAGACGAGCCACGTCTCGAGCTGCTCTCAAAGCTCGTCTATTTCTTTCGTCCGGGCGTTGGCTTTCACATGACAACCGAATCCGAAGCTCCCGCCGGTGCAGGACTTGCCGGTTCGTCAACGCTCAATATTGCTTGCATTGGCGCTTTGAACAAACTCGTCGGTGACCGTTACACGCCCGACCGCTTTATCCCGATCGCCGCGGCCGTCGAGTGTCAGGTGATCAAAGTGCCGACCGGTTATCAGGATTATTATTCGGCGCAGTACGGCGGTGTGGCGTGTATCCATTTCAGCCCGGCGGGGATGCAACGCGAGGCTCTCGATATCAATGTAGCAACGCTCGAACGCCGCATTGCTGTGTGTTACACAGGCGAGCCGCGAAACTCCGGCACGAACAACTGGGAGCTGACAAAACGTCACATCGACGGCGACGAAGAGCTTTTTGATCTGTTTGACGGCATCCGCGACACGTCGCTAAATATGCGTACCGCTCTCCTCGCAAATGACTGGGACGCGGTCGGCGAGATCCTTGTAAAAGCTCAACCGCAGCGAAAACAGCTTTCGCCAAATATCACCACCCCGCAAATGGATCACCTGATCGAAACCGCCATTGCAAACGGAGCCATCGCCGCCAAAGTCTGCGGTGCCGGCGGCGGCGGATGCATAGCATTTTATTGCGAAGACGGACGCCGCAGCGATGTCGAGGCGGCAGTTGCCGCTCAGGACGGTGCACAGATCCTGGATTGGAAACTGAACACCGACGGGCTCACGATCAAAGTATCGGATTAGACGGGCCTCAAAAAACTTGTCACTAAAAACGCCTCCATGGTGTTTTGGTTATAGAAAAGACATTTTCTTAACCAAAATATTCTGGAGGCTTTTTATATCATGAGGACTAAATTCCGCAATCTACCTTATTTTGCCGCCGCCCTGACGGCACTCGTCATCGGCATCGGTGCAGTTTCAGCTTTCGGCAATGGTGCCAAAGGGTTTTGTGACAATAACAATTGGTCAAACGGCGACAACGTCTCGTTTAGAGAGCTTCGCGAAATGACCGCTGCGGCCGGCGGGACGATCACCGTCGATGGCCGTCAAAACGGCGGCATCAGCGTTCGCGGCGAAAACCGATCTGATGTACTTATTCGAGCTTGCGTTCAGACCTGGGCAAAGTCCGATGATGCAGCCAAAAGCATCGCAAGCAATATCAAGATCAGTACCTCAGGCACCATCCAAGCCGAAAATTCGTCCGGCGAAAAAAACTGGTCGGTGTCATATGAGATCAGCGTCCCCCGTTCATCAAACGTTGATCTGACCGCTCATAACGGCGGACTTTCAGTGAAAGGCGTGGATGGTTCGATCAACTTTGAGACGATGAATGGCGGTGTCAATCTCGACGGCGTCGCCGGAACGGTTAAGGGACGCACGACCAATGGGGGCATCAACGTCAAGCTCGTCGGATCTTCGTGGAAAGGCACAGGATTAGATGTCCAGACCACCAACGGCGGGGTTAATATCCACGTTCCCGAGAACTTTGCGGCACATGTCGAGGCCGGCACGACGAACGGCGGGTTTACCAGCAATATTGCAGGGCTACAGCCAGAGAAAAACGGCGACAACAAATATTACCAACGCCGGACAAAGGTCAATACCGACCTAAACGGAGGCGGCCCACCGGTCCGTATCATGACAACGAACGGCGGCGTCCGTATCAACACAATTTCCGATAAAGATTAACTATTGGGAAACTTAGACAGAAGAAAGGCTGCCTGAAATGGCAGCCTTTTTTTATTAAGCCGCTTGACGCAGCTCGATAGCTTTTGTCAGAGAACGAAAAATATCGCGGCCGTCGTTTGAGCCAAGCAGTTCTTCGCACGCTCGCTCCGGGTGCGGCATCATGCCAAGCACGTTGCGATCCTCGTTACAGATACCGGCGATATTCGACCTTGCTCCGTTTGGATTGGATGCGTCAGTGATCTCGCCGTTCTCATCGCAATAACGAAAGACGATCTGGCCGTTTTCCTCGAGCGAATTGTAAGTCTCGTCGTCGCAGGTGTAGTTCCCTTCGGCGTGGGCGATCGGGATCGAGAGCACTTTGTCGCTGCTCACCTCGGTCGTAAACGGCATATTACTGTTCTCGACCTTTAGGTTTACGTGCTTGCAGACAAAATGCAGCCCGGCGTTCCTACGCAGAGCCCCCGGTAGCAACCCGCTCTCACACAAGATCTGAAAACCGTTGCAAATGCCAAAAACAAATCCGCCGTCCGCAGCAAACCGTTTGACCGATTCCATCACCGGCGAAAACCTTGCGAGAGCTCCGGCACGCAGATAATCACCGTACGAAAACCCTCCCGGTATGATCACCGCGTCAAAACCGCTGAGGTCAGTTTCTTTGTGCCAGATGAAATCGACGGGCTGGCCGACATGCTTTGAAACAACGTGATAAGCGTCGTGATCGCAATTAGAACCGGGAAAAACTACTACGCCAAATTTCATAAATAATGATGAGTGATGAGTGATGAGTGATGAGTGATCGGATCTTTCCAATCACCTATGACTAATCACCAATCACAACTTTGTAATCTTCGATGACAGGATTTGCAAGAACGTCCTTTGCGATGCGTTCAACAGCATCACGGGCATCTGACTCGGAAACGGAATCGTCGAGAGCGATCTCAAAGAACTTTCCCTGGCGGATGTCGTTGATATTTTTGTACCCGAGTGATTCGACCGAATGGTGGATAGCTTTTCCCTGCGGATCAAGCACACTCGGTTTCAACGTGACATAAACTAATGCTTTCATGTATTGCACCAAAAATCGGACTGAAATAAATTGTAGATTAAACCCTAGTTTCTTGTATTTATCAAAGTCTTATGTTAGATTTCACGTTAATTTCGTTACAGCAATTGTTCAAATTCACACAACTTTAAAGGAGAACTGTAAAAGATCATGGAAAATTCTGGAAAATCAGCCCTTGGGCTCGATACTAATGTTGCGGCCGGGCTTGCTTATTTACCGATTTGCGGCATCAGCCTCATCATGAGCATCATCATTATTGTCACGGACAAAACCAACAAACTTGCCCGTTTTTCGGCGTTTCAATCGCTACTGCTGACCGCTTTTCTTATCGTCGGATATATCGCAGGTGTAGCGATCATTGGCGTTGGAGCGGCCGCAAACGTTGGAGCTCTGGCAATACTTGGCTTTTTGGTCTATATAGCGGTGTTCTTTATATTCTTGATCGCGATGATCATCTGCTGTATTCAGGGATTTATGGGCAAGCAGTTCAAACTACCCATCATCGGCGGAATGGCTGACAACTGGTCAAACTAATTTAACTTTTCAGATAGGGTTTTTGGTTCTGCTGTTTTCACCAGTGCCAAAAACCCGTTCTGGCTTTTACGGAGAACAAAATGGATAACTCAGGAAAATCGGTCTTCGGACTGGATCAAAACGTAGCGGCAGGCCTCGCATATTTACCGATATGCTTATGCCATCTCATCGTTAGCATCGGCATCATTGCGACCGACAAGACAAACAAACTACCGCGTTTTCACGCGTTCCAGTCGCTGATGCTGTCAGCCTCGATGATCGTAGGGTATATCGTAATGATAGTACTCGCCGCGGTTATTATGGTGGTCGCAGGAGCGGCAGACGTTCCGGCTTTAGCTTTGCTGGCCTTTATAGTTTATATCGTCTTTCTGCTGTTTATGCTTTTGCTCTTTATCGGGCTTGTCATCAGTTGTATCAAGGGCTTTCAGGGCCAGATCTTTAAGCTGCCTATCATCGGCAACTTGGCCGACAAATGGTCAAACTAACTAAAGACCCGATCAAAAACTTTCCCGACATTGCGTAGGTAATGTTTCAGATCAAAGACGCGGGCTATCTCTTCGTGCGACAAATGCGAAGAGATGTCCGCGTCGGTTTTTATCAGCTCCTGATAATCGCCGCCTTCGTCCCACACCTTCATCGCGTTTCGCTGAGTCCACGCATACGCGTCCTCACGAGTCACGCCCTTTTGCGTCAGAGCAAGCAGCAATTGCCCGCTGAACACAAGGCCGCGTGTGATCTCAAGATTTTTGAGCATGTTCTCGGGATAAACGACGAGCGTGTCGAGCAGGCTGGTCGTTTTGGCTAGAATGTAATCAAGCGTCGCGCTTGAGTCGGGCAGGACGATCCGTTCGGCCGATGAATGCGAAATATCACGTTCGTGCCACAAAGCCACGTTCTCCAGCCCGACGATCGCATTCGCACGAACGGTCCTCGCCATGCCGCATATACGCTCCGACAGTATCGGATTTCGCTTGTGCGGCATCGCCGACGAGCCTTTCTGGCCCTTCTTGAACGCCTCTTGCGCTTCCCTCACTTCGGTCCGCTGCCAATGACGCACCTGCAGAGCGATCTTCTCTAAGCTCGAAGCGATGATCGCGAGCGTGCACATATATTCGGCGTAGCTCTCGCGTTGAATGACCTGCGTCGAAGCCTTCGCCGCCTCGATCCCGAGCTTCTCGCAGACTCTTCGTTCCACGTCCGGCGACAGATGTGCGAACGCACCGACGGCGCCTGAGATCTTGCCTTTCGAGACCGCAGACCTTGCCGCGACGAGCCGCGAACGGTTCGCTTTCATGTCCTCGAACCACAACGCCCACGTCAGCCCGAACGATGTCGGCTCGGCGTGAATTCCATGCGTACGCCCGATCTGGGGCGTGTCCTTAAACTCAAACGCCCGCCGTTTCAGCACTTCCATCAGCGCATCGACCTTCGCGAGCAGAATGTCGCACGATTCTTTCAGCAGCAGAGCATTCGCCGTGTCCACAACGTCGCTCGAAGTCAGCCCGTAATGCACAAACCGCGACGCCGGCCCGATATTCTCGGCCAGATTCGTCGTGAACGCGATCACGTCGTGGTCCGTCGTCTTCTCGATCTCATTGATACGATCGACCGTAAACGCCGCCTTTGCCTTGATCTCCGCCAAAGCGTCCTGCGGTATCGTCCCGTCCTCGGCATGCACCTCGCACACCGCGATCTCGACATCGAGCCACTTTTGAAATTTATTATGGAGCGACCAGACGGCTCCCATTTCGGGCAATGTGTAGCGTTCGATCATTAGATCAATCCTTTTGAGATCAGTAACTCAGCATTTAACACGGCACAGCCAGCCGCTCCGCGGACTGTGTTATGACTAAGACTGACAAATCGGTAATCAGCAATATTATCCGGAAAAACACGCCCGACAGTTATCGTCATGCCATTGCCGTTATCGCGATCAAGCCGTGTCTGCGGCCGCGAAGGCTCGTCAGTCACCTCGATAAAATGTTCCGGCGATGAATGCAGATCAAGCGTTGGAAAAGTCTTCATCGCGTCAACCACCTCTTCGAGCGTTGCGGTATTTTTTAGATTTACCCGCACCGAGACCATGTGTCCGTCAACGACATTTACGCGAAAGCATTGTGCCGACACGGCGAAATCGGCCTTTTCGATACCGCCTTCAGTGAAAGCACCTAAAATTTTCTGAGCTTCGGTCTCGACCTTTGGCTCTTCGCCGGCAATGTACGGAAACACATTATCGGTAATATCTAGCGATGCGACACCCGGATAGCCCGCGCCCGAGATCGCCTGTAACGTTGTGACAATCGCAGATTCAACGCCAAATTTGCGGTGCAATGCCGCAAGTGGCGGAGCAAAGCTGATAACGGCGCAATTAGGATTGGTGACGATAAAGCCTTTAGAAAAGCCTCGATTTTGCTTCTGCTTTTCGATCAGGCCAAGGTGGGCGGCGTTTATCTCCGGAATAAGGAGCGGCACGTCCTCGTCCATACGATAAACCGACGAATTACTGATCACCGGATAACCCGCGCGTGCAAAAGCCTCCTCAGCCTCGCGTGCCACGCTGCCCGGCAGGCTCGAAAAAACTATGTCGCAATCAAGCGGCGGCTCGATCGGCTGGACAACGATATCGCGAACATTTGCCGGTATCTTACCCGGCAGTTTCCACGCGCACGCCTCCGAATACGGTTTCCCAACTGACCGGTCAGACGCCGCCATCGCCGTTATCTCAAACTGCGGATGACCGTCGAGCAACTGCGCAAAACGCTGCCCGACGGTCCCCGTTGCTCCTAATATGC
>JBEBGA010000403.1:0-2547 GCA_040081695.1 Pyrinomonadaceae bacterium | reverse complement strand
TCATTTGCCAGCGGCTGTTTGATCTTTTCGTGGATAAGCCGTGACATCGGGCGGGCGCCGTAACGGGCGTCAAAGCCGTTTATCGCCAGCCATTCGCGGGCCTCTTCGGTGAGTTTTACAAGGACGCGTTTTTCGGCAAGCTGGCCGTTCAACTCTTTGATAAATTTATCGACGATCAGCTTGATAATGTCGATATCGAGCGGTTTGAACGGAACCCACGCGTCCAAACGGTTGCGAAACTCGGGCGTAAACGTCCGCTCGATCACGCCTTTGGCGTTACCCTTTGTATCGGATGCGTTCCTAAATCCGACGCCGCCTGAGGATAATTCCCTCGCACCGGCGTTCGTTGTCATTATCAGAATGACATTGCGAAAATCGGCTTTCTTGCCGTTGTTGTCGGTTAGCGTGGCCGAGTCCATCACTTGTAGCAGCAGATTAAAGAGATTCGGATGAGCCTTTTCGATCTCATCGAGCACGAGCACGGCGTGCGGTGTTCGCATGATCGCCTCGGTTAGCAGGCCGCCTTGGTCAAAGCCGACGTATCCCGGCGGTGCACCGATCAGCCGAGAAACGGTGTGCGGCTCGGCGTATTCGCTCATGTCGAAACGCATAAACTCGACACCCAGCACCTCGGCAAGCTGTTTTGAAACTTCTGTCTTACCAACCCCTGTCGGACCCGAAAATAGAAATGACCCGACCGGTTTCTCTTGGGCACCGAGGCCGGCTCGCGAAATTTGTATCGCATCGACAATCGCATCGATCGCCTCGTCCTGGCCAAAGATGGTTTTCTTCAGATCGTCACGAAGCGTTTTGAGCCGTTCTTTTTCGTTAGCAACGACTGTCTTTGGCGGGATCTTTGCCATGCGGGCGATGGTGTTTTCGACCATCTGGACTGAGACCTTTTTTGGCCGACGGCTTGCGGGCAATAATTTTACCGATGCTCCAACCTCGTCGATCACGTCGATCGCCTTGTCCGGCAGAAATCGGTCATTGATATACTTGCCGGCAAGCTCGGCAGCGGTCCGTAGGGCATCGTTGCCGTATTTTACGCCGTGATGCTGTTCGTAAAACCGCTTGAGTCCCTTGAGTATCTCGTAGGTTTCCTCAATGGTCGGCTCGTTAATATCTATTCGCTGAAAGCGTCGTGCAAGAGCCCGATCTCGGTCAAAAGCAGCCTTGTATTCGGCGTGTGTCGTTGAGCCGATACACCGCAATGCCCCTTCGGCTAACGCGGGCTTTAAGATGTTCGAAGCATCCATCGAACCGCCCGAAACTGCTCCGGCACCGACAATGGTATGTATCTCGTCGATAAAAAGGATCGCATTTTCGTGTTCTTTCAGCTCTGTTATGATCGCTTTGAAACGCTGTTCAAAATCGCCGCGATAACGCGTGCCGGCGAGCACCGCACCCATATCGAGTGCAAATACTTTAGCTCCTTGCAAAACCTCTGGCACATTACCCTCGCTGATCTTTAGAGCGAGGCCCTCGGCCAAGGCTGTTTTGCCGACGCCCGGTTCGCCGACATAAAGCGGATTATTTTTCTTACGTCGGCACAGCACCTGGATCGTTCGTTCGATCTCAGCCGTGCGGCCGACGATCGGGTCGATCTCGCCGGCCTCGGCTTTTGCGACCAACTCGACACAAAAACTCTCAAGCGGCTTCTTACGAGGTCCGGACTGAAATGGATTTTCGTCATCGTCAAGATCAAAATCGGGCAGCATGTCGCCCTCATCAACTTTTGAGATACCGTGCGAGATGTAATTGAGGATATCGAGCCGCGAAACGCCTTGCTGCAGGAGGAGATAAACGGCATACGATTGTTCGGCCTGATAAAGCGCGGCAAGGATATTACCGCCGTCAACCGCCGGTTGTCCGCTGCCCTCGGCCTGAAGTACCGCGTACGAGATCGTCGATTGAAACGTCGAAGTCAGCTCCGGCATCGTCTTGACGTCAGCCGGTATTTTTTCTAGCTGGGTCTCGAAATATTCCTGCAAGGCCCGCGCAAGTTCTTCAATCTGTGCCCCGCAATTAAACAATATCTCGCGCGCCGCCGCGTCTTCGAGCAGTGCAAATAGCAAATGCTCAAGCGTCACAAATTCGTGCTTGTGCTTGACCGCCTCATCGACGGCAAAGCTCAGTGTTTCTTCTAACTCGCGCGTTAACATCTATAAATATCTTACCAGTTTTGCGATGAATGAAAATAGCCAGCGTAGTTCTCAAACAAAACGGACGCCGTCGGGGTGGATCCGCGAGACATAAATGTTGAAATCAATGCCCGTTTGCGAATAGACATCGTGCATCGCATTTTTAATAGCTTCGGCAGTCTCGGCGGTGCGGCTGAGCATGAACATCGATGGCCCCGAGCCGGAAATACCGCCGCCGATCGCACCGGCCGCGAGACAAGCGGATTTAACTTCGTCAAATTTTGGGATGAGCGATTTGCGTGCTGGTTCGACAATTAGATCTACCATCGAACGGGCCATTAGATCGTAATCGCCTGAGCTAAGGGCCGCAACAAGGGCTCCGAGATTGCTCCAATTTTGAACG
>JBEBGA010000402.1:0-2554 GCA_040081695.1 Pyrinomonadaceae bacterium | reverse complement strand
GGATGAGCTGTTCGTTGAGGCGGTGCAGCTCGTCGATGTCGGACGCCATCTTGCGGGACATTTCGTTAAAACTCGCCGCGAGCAAGCCGATCTCGTCGTTGCTGTTACGCAGATCAACCTCGGTTCCATACGCACCTTTTGTGACATCGACTGCCGCAAGCGTGATCCGCTGCAAAGGCCGCGAGATCGTTCTCAGTACGAGCAGGAGCAACAATAAATTAGGCACGAGCGCACTTATTACGCTGAAGACGAGGTAGCGACGCCACGCTTCGTAGTCCATCCCGTTGCGGAAGGCCCACCACGCGATCGGGATCTGGAAGATCAGAAAACTGACAACCGCTACCGATGCGATGCTGATCGCTATCTTATAAGTGATCGGGAACAGCCGGAATTGGTTCAAGGCCGTCTGGAACGAAAACAGCTTGAAATTGAGGATGGCGTAGGCGTAAATGAGCACGCCGGGTAGCACGAAGATCGCGCTGTATGGCAGAAACTCGTAATTGCCGAAGTAGGGAAGCGCGATGTTGGCCAGCGTCTTTAGGACGCCCGTGATCGCGAGCCCCCAGATGATCGCCCCGACCTGCTGCGCCTGCTGCGTTCCGGAGAATTGCTTGTACTTTTTAAAGAGCAGATACGCGCCGTAGAAGAAAAGCGAATAAACGTACGCGACAAACGCATACGCCAGCGGAGTCAGGTCGATCACGAATCTGCCGTTCTCAAAACCGGCCTTGTGCCACATCATCCCGGCTGCGGTCGCCGGTATCAGAACGATGGCCGGAGCAAACAAAACTGCGGCCCGCCGTCGCGGCGTTCGGCTATTCTCCGGAAAAACCCAGGCGAAGACGACCAACGCCGCCTGCATCAGAAACGCAGTTATGAAACTCGCCGTCGCCCACCAGCTAGCCGCCGCGTCGCGCGGGTAGAAGTTCCAAAAGATCAGGTCCTTTGTCGTCCAGATGCCGAGAAACGCAATAAACGCCGCGAATGTCTGATGAGCCCGCCGCCGCGGGTCCGCCACAAACACGTAAAATCCCAGCCCGACCAGCAGGAACAACGCGAAAAGATGGAGCAACACCAGCACTAGACGTAAATCTTACGGCGTTGTCGTGGAAGAACAAAACATGGCGTTTAAGAGTTTGAGACTGGTGGTGTCTTGAATTAGATTGTTTTTGCAGGCACGTTTAACTTTTAACACGTCTATAAATCCAATCGACGCTCCAAACAAATAATATCGTCATCCAACCGGAGAGTACGATGCGGAGCCCGTCTGCAAAGCTAAGTGGCATCAACAGACCTACGATGAAAACTGCGAATACCACAACCGAAAATAGAATCAGCACTTTCCATCCTTGCATCGTTGGAGCATTAGAGTTCGTCACGGCTCTAGATTATCATTTTTCAGATTTGGCGGGAAGACCCTAACGCAACAGGTTTAGGACACTTATGGGGCTAGATGCTCTGTTCGGCATGGCTGACTGAAGACTGGCGTTTCCGCTATCGATTCTAGCAAGGTTTCGCAATTCACCACGCACGAGCGGATCACCAAGGTGGACGGCGAGTTCGGAGGCAAGAGCATTGAGGCTTTCATCGGATCGTTCTGCCACGGATGACATGAACTCCCGACGGGCCTTTAAATAATGTCGATGAAGCCGAATGCGATTGCGACGAGCAAGACAGCGTGCCGCTGTATCGTTGTTTCCGCCACCGCCTATCTCAAAAAGTTCGGTCCCGGGCCTGGCGGATTCCGGTTCGTTGACGGCATTTGAAAGCCCGACGAAACGGTAATACATTTCACGAAAATCAAAAACGCCCTGCATCTCGCTCTCGGGAAACGCCGCCGTTTCCATCTCGATTCGCAGTCTTTCGATCTCGGCATCCGTCGTCGCCGTCGCGATCTGCATCCGCCGCGTGACCAGCCGCGCCGCAAACACCGGCCAGCCGATCAATGCAGCAAGGAAAACAAGCCATTTCGCCGCCGGTGCAGTATGCCGCGACGTGGCTTTGAATACCGCAAAAGGTGCTCCGCACGCCAAGTAGATGATCGCGAGTTCGACTAATGACATAACTTCTGCCATTATTATGGCAAGCCTCATGCCTAACCAGCATTTGACCCGCAGCTCCACGCGAAAGAGCGGTTTCTCTAATAAAAATATAGAAACTAAAGATTTCGGGAACAACCGAAAGCCCTTTGGCGTAATCTAACTGGCCGCGATCGAACTGCTTTTTGCCGCCAACCAGCGGCCGAGCGAGTCATAGTATTTGCCCTTATTTATTTAATTCATACCAACGCGGTTGCCACGGCAGCCGCGTTTTTATTTGCCCTTGCGGGTCAAAAGAGAAGTTTCGGTTGCGTGGCGTCAATCTACATTGCTATCCTTAACACCAAATTCATACGGTTATAAGAAATTAATGCAGGGAAAGGTAGCAATAGTTACAGGTGCGAGCAGCGGCATCGGACGCGCGACGGCGCTGCTGTTAGCAAATAAGGGGGCGACGGTGGTTGCCGTTGGGCGAAACGAAACGGAACTTAAGGCTCTGGCACAAGAGGTCGGAT
>JBEBGA010000401.1:0-2557 GCA_040081695.1 Pyrinomonadaceae bacterium | reverse complement strand
GGGGAGTTTTTGGGAACCGGCTGTGCCGCATTGCAGTGCGGCGACGGCTGTGCCTCGCCGGTCGATGGCGGACACTCAACCCCCGGAGCCCGGCCCGTGAGCGTTTTTTGCGAACGGGCATCGGGCGACAACGCTTTTTTCTTCGAACACTTGGAGGCATAGCCTCCGGGATCATTTTGGGCACCCGCAACGGCGAGGCATAGCCATCGCCGCAGTGCGGTAGGGCGTACCCGGACCGAGTAGATCGGTTGCGGTATGCTCAGTTTGATCGTTTGTTTAGCTGGAAGCCCGGCGGTTGCCTTGCTCTTCGATGAAGAAAGCTATCAAGGAGACGGCCATGGTGATGACGCCGACGAAGGCCAGGACTCGTGGCGCTCCGAAGATGCCGAGGAAAAAGAGTACGCATCCGACCAGGACGAACAGCATGCCGACGCGGCCGGCCGTTTTTGACATTGCGGTAGAATTTCCCATAGCTACAAGATATCAAATAGGCTTTTCGACGGCAAAGGCGGCTGCGGGCCATTGCTGACAGCCTTAGATCAGTCCTCGTCAGTCTTTGTTTTATCGAGGCCGAGGGCGGTTTTGATGAGCTTTATGTCCTGCTTCATTTCTTCCTGCTCGTCGTGGCTAAATTTGTGCTGATCCTCGATCACATGGATCAACAGGCGGGCGACGATCAGCGGGATGATGATCAGCGGCACGACATGCATCAGGAAAATCGCGACGAACTTGCCGCCAACCGTCACCGGATAGATGTCGCCATAGCCGATGGTCATGCCCGTCACACATGCCCACCACATCGATTCGAGAATGGGTTTGTCCTCTAGATATGAGAACGCGAGCCCTGAAAGGCCGAGGACGAGGATGTAATACAAGATTATTTCGCCGAAGCTGTCGGTGGCTCGGGTAATTTTCTGCTTGAGATCACTCATGGATGATTTGGTAAAAATTATGAGAGATAATAAACCAGTTCACGATCAATTTCCAAGGCCAGTGACGCGTCGCGTGTGTCTGCAACTTTAGCTCGCGGCGGGCGTTTATTATTGACAGCTTTCCCATTAAAACGGAGGTTTCTATGAAGAAGATTGTTCTTTTTGCTGTGTTTGTCATATACGGAGCGGTGTCAGCGGCCGCACAGGAATCGACGCAGATCGTCAGCACATCGACGATGGATGCGGCACGGTTTGAGATCATTCAATCGCCGCTTGATCGGGGCTTGATGTTTCGGCTGGACAAGTTTGCCGGCACGATAGATCGTCTGGGAACATGCCCGAAGGACGATGGATTTGGCAGTAATCGGTGCTGGAAGGAGATGATCGTGCTCGATCTGTCGAAGGCCGCACCTTCCCTGAGGACGCGTTATCAGCTCATCATTAACGGCCCTCAGCGGCTGACGATGCTCTTGCAGATAGACACGGGCAAGATGTGGCAATGGGGACTCGATCGCGAGGAACGCTGGTATCCGTTTATCGATTGCACGGATAAAACCAATACTAATTGCCTCTGGCGGCCCGTCGGCGGATGACGTTTGGGTGGCTTATTTTGCCGGAGTGAATATCGTCGGCGAGAGGTACGTCACGCCGAATGTGATGCCTGTACGCGGGCTGAATTTCGTGAGGCCGAATGCGGCTGCGGCGTCAAATCTCAGTCCCGACGCCTTGATCTGTGTGCCGATGCGAAACTGGCCGACGCTCTCGGTGCCGAGAGGAGCGACTCCGCTGCGGGTATTCAGGCGGCCGTTGACCTCGCTCGCGATGTTGACGTTATCGGTGAGGCGGTAGATGCCAGCGAGGCCGTAGAGAAAAACGTCGTTCTGAGTAAAACGCTCAAGCGGAGCGGTCATGATGCCGAGGCCGATGTTGCCGTAGGCGTTGAACGTCGGCGTATTATCGACCACACGGCCAAACTTTTTCTGAACGATGATCTTTGAAAAGATATTGATCTGATTAGTACCGATGCCCTTGGCCTGATCGGTGTTCGGCATTTCGTAGCCAAATTTGAGGCCGATGGCGGGAAGGCGTTTTGTCTCGGCCCTGAGCTTGACCTTCGCCGACACGATGAAATCACCAAAGTCATTGGTTGAGTTTCCCGTAACGTTTAGAGGGATCGGCGAGAGCGTTCGCGAATTGATCGCGACATACTGCTGGATAACGCCCTCGATCTGCAATTCCACATTTGCAGCAAATCCTTGCCGTATTCGAATATCGCCAACCCGCGTCAGATCACCCTTGATGCCCGAAAGCGGAAACTTTGCATCCTGAAAAAAATCAACGCCGGCCCCGATCTCGATCGAACCGGGCGGCGTAATATCGATGTCGTCCGTCATCAGCGGCCGCTGCTGTGCCGACGCCGAGATAAAAGCGGCGAGCAGGACAGAGAGTGCAACAGCAAGCTTTTGCATAAACAGCATTCTCGCACCAACGAGACTATTTGGCAATCTCGAACACCGGGAACGCAGCAGTCCCGCCCGTGTTCCCGGCAAGATGTTGAATCAAATTTGCGAAACGCCGCCGAAAATCGCAGAATTAAGTTTTGCGGCAAATGCTAGACTTATGAT
>JBEBGA010000084.1:0-9834 GCA_040081695.1 Pyrinomonadaceae bacterium | reverse complement strand
TCGCCGGTAGATATAAATGAACTCGGTCCCCGTTCCCGCGAGGTTGCCGAATATCCTCTCCCAATCGCTCCTGCGTATCCGATTACCCCAGTTTGTCTGCAATTCCCGAGTGTAACTCTCAGAGGCGATCCCAAGGAAACCAAGTGAATTCCTGTCAAAATCACGATGATCCTCAAGGTGAATACAGTGCAGCATCGTACCACCCGGAGCGAGGCTCACCACCAGATTCTCAAGCAAGCTGCTAACATCGGCAGCAGGGACGTGTTCCAAAACGCTGAATGAATAAATAAAATCGACCGGTTCGCTTAAGGGGACCCTCGCAAGGTCAATTCCCGCAGAGTACTCGATACCGAGCGTGGCAAGCTCGTCAAAACTGTAATTTTGAATCGAACGCAGTCGATCAAATCGCTCGCGGATCTTAGAATGATCAGAAAACGGGGCCAATATGTCGCGCGGTATCGAGTCGATTGCCGTCGAAACCGCCGTCTTAAGCACCTCGGGACGGGCACGATGAACAAGATCGGTAGCGATGACCTTTTTTGCCCCCAGTAAGTAACAAACGAGAGCGTGGGTCAACACCCAACCCGAACCGACCTCAAGGCACACCTTGCCTTCAAGCGGCGGATGATCCGATAAATGCAAGATATGAGCAAATTGTGCAGAGCAGATATCTATCCGTTTCGAGGTGGCCGCTAGGGCACGTGCCTTACGCCCGACAAAAAGATTGCTGCTGGTGATCTTGTCCTTTAGCGACCGGGGCATCAGTTTTGAGACCAGACTTTTCATATAGGCCGCTTCACGGGCTATTTTTTCTCATTCACCATATCCCGATATTCCTGCACATACGCAATATCTTTTGGCACTAGATCAGCCAGGGTGACGACCAGTTCGCCTTTGCGGCCGTATTTTATGGCGTGGTGGATGGCGGTGCGGCCATCGGGGATGATGCGTACCGTCGGCTTATTCTTGCTCTTGGCTATTCCCTCTTGCAGTAACTTGTGCAGATCCTCAGGATCGCGTCCGCGAAGGTAATTTCCGGTACGGATGACGATACGGTCAAAATTATCGCCCGCGATCTTACCAAATTCGCGGATGTCATCATCGCGTCGATCGCCGGTTCCGTTGAGCACCACCGTACGGTATTTATGCGGCAATTTCCCGATAAAATCAGCCAGTCCGCTCAATCCCGCCGGATTATGAGCGTAATCCATCAGCACCGTAACGTCACCAACCTCAACAAAATTGAGTCGTCCGGGTGTCTGTGCGGTACCCGCGTTGAAGGTTGACAGGCCGTTTCGCAGATCTTCGAGCGAAACACCGTGAACAAAACACGCAAGCGTCGCTGCCAGCACATTTTGGATCATAAACTCTGCACGACCGCCGTATGTCAGCGGGATATTGGTCACCTTTTCGATGCGAACCTTCCACTTGCCCTTGAGGATCGTGACGTAGCCGTTCTCATAAACGCACGAAACGCGGCCGCGTTCGGCACGGCTTTTTATTACCGGATTGTTCTCATCCATCTAAAAACAAACGACCTGGCCGTCAACGAGCTCTTTCATCTTGTAGACAAGAGGGTCCTCGGCATTAAGCACGGCGTAGCCTTTCTTTGAAACAGCACGCGGAACGACCGATTTGACGCGGGCCAGATCCTCAAGCGTGTTCACATCTTTCAACCCCAAATGATCGGCGGCAATATTCATCACAACGCCGATATCGCAATGGTCAAAACCCAATCCCGAACGGATAATACCGCCGCGTGCGGTCTCAAGCACCGCAACATCAACCGTCGGGTCTTTTAATACAAGCTGCGCCGAGACCGGCCCGGTATTGTCGCCAGCGACGATCTGCTGGTTGCCGATATACGTCCCGTCCGTGGTCGTAAAACCAACCGTGCGGCCGCTGTTTTTCAAGATATGAGCGATCAGACGCGTCGTCGTCGTTTTGCCGTTCGTGCCCGTAATGGCAAAGATCGGGATACGTGCGGGCGTTCCCGGCGGGAACAGCATGTCGATAACGTGCTCGGCGACGTTGCGGCCGATGCCCTCGCTTGGGGCAAGGTGCATGCGAAAACCGGGGGCCGCGTTGACCTCGATAATACCGCCGCCATTCTCGCTCAGCGGCTCGCTGACATTCGGTGCGATCACATCGACACCCGCCACATCAAGCCCGATGATCTTCGCGATGCGCTCAAACAAAAATACATTCTCGGGGTGAACTTCGTCGGTGCGGTCGATAGCCGTGCCGCCGGTCGAGATATTTGCGGTCGTTTTTAGATGCAGCACCTCGCCTTTTTTCAGCACCGTGTCGAGTGTATATCCGGCCTTTTTGATGCACCGCTGCGTCTGGTTATCAATGTCGATCTCGGTCAGCACATTTTCGTGCCCGTAACCGCGACGCGGGTCTTCGTTGGTTTTGTCGATCAACTTTTGGATAGAGCTTTTGCCGTCACCGACGACGTGAGCCGGTACGCGTTCGGCGACCGCGATCAGACGGTTATTTACGACTAAAGCACGAAAATCTTCGCCAATCAGCTGCTTTTCGACGATGACCCAGCGCGAATATTCTTGAGCTTTTTTAAATGCTATCTTCGCATCTTCAAGTGTTTTAATTCCTACCGTTGCCCCTTTACCATGATTGCCATCAAGCGGTTTAATGACAACAGGATAGCCAACACTGTCTAAAGTGCTTTCGAGATCCTCGATATCACGGATTCGATAGCCCTTTGGCACGGGCACGCCCATGTCGCCAAGCAGCTTTTTGGTCGCGTGCTTGTTCCCGGCAATATCGACCGAGATCATGTTTGTATTGACCGTCGTCGTTGCCTGGATCCGCTTTTGGTGGACGCCGTAACCAAGCTGCACTAGCGATTGGTCATTGAGCCGGATGAATGGAATATCGCGATTATCAGCCTCCTCGACGAGCGATCCGGTAGATGGCCCAAACCGCACATTTTCACGGATCTCACGCATTTCGCGAATGTCAGCGGCAAGGCCTTCTTTGATCGCGGTAAGGTCTTTGCCCTCGGCGAGATCAAGCCACAGACGAACCGCCGCGCGCCCCGCAAACCGACCGACCTCTTCCTCTAGGTAGCTATAGACGACGTTGTAAATTCCCTTTTCGCCAGTCTCACGAGTACGTCCATAGCCAGTATCCATACCGGCAAGTGTTTGGAGTTCCAGCGCAAAATGCTCGATTGCGTGTCCGGCCCAAGTGCCCTCTTCCACGCGTTTTAGAAATCCACCCGGCTCACCATAGCTGCATCCGTGCGACTGCAGCGACGGCAGCACATCAAGCAGCCGGTCGTAAAACCCTTTGATCTTATTCGTCGGCTTTTTCTCATAAACGCCGATGTCGAGGCGCATGATAATGAGCTTTTTCCAGTATCCGCTCCAATAATTGGGCCCACGAAGTGTACGAATCTCTAAAATTTCCATAGTCGTATTTTAACCGAGATCAGGCAGCAAAAACTCATTTGGTGGCTGGATCGGGTTGCGGTCGATGTAGTTGTAAACCAGCCCTTCGCGTAACACATGGAACTGGACGCCACAGATGCTAAAGGCTTCATTATCAGCAACTTCCGCGATCTCGTTGAAAGTGATCTGTGAACCGTCAACAATAGTCGTCGAGCCTTGTCCATAGACCTCAAGTTTTCCTTTACCATCCAAAATAATAGCAGTATTCTCGTCAATACCGATCCCTAAATTGTATGGGTTGAACGACACCGCTGTGATCAGGCGGCTGATGCGGCCGCGCTCGCTAAAATGTTGGTCGATGATGATATTTTTTAGAAAACCAAGCCCCGGTGACAAACGGACCGCATTCTTATGCGGGTGCGAGGTAGGTTCGCCACGAACGATCATCGATGTACTCATCGCCGCCGCACCTGCGCTCGTACCGGCCAAAACAACATCGGTTTCGCGTACCAGCTTACGTATCTTTTCCGCGAGCTTTGTACCGCCAAGCAGCGACACGAGCCGCATCTGGTCGCCGCCGGTCATTATTATTCCCGTTATGCCTTGGCAAAGCTTTTCGACATCGGCATTGACCACGTCCTGCCGCGATGTTGCACGCAAAACCCTCGGGTTGGCGATGCCGAGATTGCGAAAAGCCTGTGTATAAACGTCCGCCGCGAATTCCGGATAGTCCGATGCCACGGGCACGATCAGGATCTCTGCCTTATCGCCGCCCGCCAGCTCAAGAAACTTCTTCAAGATCCGCCGCTCGTTATATTTATCCTCTGCCCCGCCAATGACGAGCAGATGCCCGCCAATGATCTCGCGATCGTGAGATTCACTCATTACTTATTTATTACTGCTAAATTAAGAAAAACTTTACTTAAAGTTAGTGGAAAGAATGGGATAGGTCAAGAAACGATAGCCCCAGAGCACACAGAGAGCCCGGAGAAACGATTTCTTAAGCTCCGTGTTCTCTGTGTTCTAGGTGGTGAATTTCTTGGAGACTTCGTACTGTCACGTGCTTTTCAGACATTTTGGTGCCGATAGCCTCGACGAGAGCTTCGGCGCCGGTGATCGTGGTTACGCAAGGAACATTGAACTGCAACGCGGCCTTGCGAATGGCCTTTTCGTCGTAAAATGACGATTTGCCGAGCGGCGTGTTGATGATCAGAGCGATCTCGCCTTGGCGGATGAGATCCGCAATATTCGGGCGGCCTTCGTTGACCTTAAAGACCGATTCACACTCCAAACCAACCTCGTGCAGACGGATCGCCGTGCCGTAGGTCGCGACGAGACCAAATCCCAGCTTATTCAGCCGCCGGGCGAGCACGACGGCTTGGCCTTTGTCGGCGTTATTGACCGAAATAAAGGCTTTTCCTTTGAGCGGCAGCCCGAGCCCCGCACCTTCCATCGCTTTGCCGTAAGCCTCGCCAAACGTCGCCCCGACACCCATGACCTCGCCGGTTGAATGCATCTCGGGCCCAAGAACAGGATCGACACCGGCAAATTTTTTGAAGGGAAACACCGGCGATTTTACAAATATTAGCGGCACGGGCAAGATGTCTGGCAAATTAAAATCGGCCAGTTTTTTGTCACCTGCCATAACGAGCGACGCGATCTTTGCGATGGGAACGCCCGTGGCTTTGGCGACAAACGGTACGGTCCGCGACGCACGCGGATTGACCTCGATCACATAAACGCGGTCGTCTTGGATTGCGTACTGGATATTCATCAGCCCCTTGACATTGAGGGCGTTTGCCAGCAGCCGGGTGTAATGATGGATCGTTTCGAGATGTTCGGCGGCGATCTTTTGCGCGGGCAGCACGCTCGACGAGTCGCCCGAGTGGATACCCGCTTCCTCAATATGTTCTTGGATACCGGCGATCACGACCGCTGTATCATCAGCTAAAGCGTCAACGTCCAATTCGGCCGCGCGTTCGAGAAACTTGTCGATCAGGATCGGTTTCTCAGGCGATGCATCGACCGCCGACCGCATATATTCGTCCAACGTCTGATCGTCGTAAACTATCGCCATCGCGCGCCCGCCTAACACAAAACTCGGTCGCACAACGATCGGATAACCTATTTTGTTTGCAACAAGTTTTGCTTCATCTGCTGATGTAACGCTGGAATTCTCAGGACACGGTATTTTAAGCTCATCAAGCAATGCACCAAACCTTTTTCGGTCCTCAGCAAGGTCGATCGAATCCGGCGATGTGCCAATGATCGGAACACCGGCTTCGTGTAGTCTGTCGGCAAGATTGAGCGGCGTTTGACCGCCAAATTGGACGATCACGCCCTCGGGCTGCTCGACGTCGACGATATTCATCACGTCCTCAAATGTCAGCGGCTCAAAATACAGCCTGTCCGACGTATCGTAATCGGTCGAGACCGTCTCGGGGTTGCAGTTGACCATGATCGTCTCAAAATCAGCGTCGCGCAGCGCAAAGCTCGCGTGACAGCAGCAGTAATCAAACTCGATACCCTGCCCGATACGATTTGGCCCCGATCCAAGGATCATTATCTTTCGCCGGTCGGTGGGTTCGGCTTCGCACTCGGCCTCGTACGTCGAGTACATATAAGGCGTAAAAGATTCAAATTCTGCTCCGCAGGTATCGACGCGTTTATAGACGGGCGTGATTCCCAGGTCTTTACGGTATTTGCGAACGTCGTTTTCCGACGAACCTGTCAGGTAAAAAAGCCGCCGGTCCGACAGGCCAAATTCCTTTGCGGTACGCAGCTCGTCCGCCGTGTAATCGGCGAGCGGCTTCGCGTCGAGGCTCGCCTGAAACTCCATCACCTGCGACAGTTGATCGAGGAACCACGGGTCGATCTTTGTCAGTCGGTGGATCTCTTCGAGCGAGTACCCGTTTTGCATCGCGTAGGTAATATACGAGAATCGCTGTGAGTTTGGCCGGGCGAGTTTTCGCTGCAACTCGGCATCAGGTATGTCCTGTAAACGCAGCGGTTTAACCGCCTCAAGTGAACGTAACCCCTTAAACAAAGATTCTTTAAAAGTACGCCCTATCGCCATCACTTCGCCGACCGAACGCATCTGTGTATCGAGCACATCCTCGGCACCGGGAAACTTTTCAAACGCCCATTTTGGTATCTTTGTGACGACGTAATCTATCGTCGGCTCAAACGACGCGGGCGTCTTTTTGGTGATGTCGTTTGGTATCTCATCGAGCGTGTAACCGACCGCGAGTTTTGCTGCGATCTTTGCTATGGGAAAGCCCGTCGCTTTTGACGCTAGTGCCGACGAACGCGACACTCGCGGGTTCATCTCGATGATGCGGACATCGCCGTTTGCGGGGTTAATGGCAAACTGGATATTCGACCCGCCCGTCTCGACGCCGACCTTGCGGATACACGCCTTAGACATATCACGCAGCCGCTGATATTCAACATCGGTCAGCGTCTGGGCCGGGGCGACGGTGATCGAATCGCCGGTGTGCACGCCCATTGGGTCAAAGTTTTCGATCGAGCAGATAATAACTACGTTGTCGTTGAGGTCACGCATCACCTCAAGCTCGTATTCTTTCCAGCCGAGGATCGATTCTTCGACAAGTATTTGCGAATTTGGCGACGCCGCCAGCCCGCCGCGGGCGATCTCTTCAAATTCCTCGGGGTTATACGCCACACCGCCGCCCGTGCCCCCAAGCGTAAAACTCGGCCGCACGATCGCCGGATAACCGGTCGTCTCGACTATCGCACGTGCCTCTTCCCAAGTGTGTGCAAAACCGCCCTTACACGACGGTACGCCGATCTCGTCCATCGCCGCTTTGAATAGCTCGCGGTCCTCGCCGACCTTGATCGCGTCAATATTGGCTCCGATCATCGTGACGCCGTATTTTTCGAAAACGCCCCGCTCGTACAGCTCGACCGACAGATTTAGCCCCGTCTGGCCGCCAACCGTCGGCAGCACGGCGTCGGGACGCTCTTTTTCGATGATGGCGGTCACGGATTCGAGCGTGAGCGGCTCGATGTAAGTCTTATCGGCGATCTCGGGGTCGGTCATGATCGTCGCCGGGTTTGAATTGACCAGCACGACCTCGTACCCCTCTTGCCGCAAAGCACGGCACGCCTGTGTCCCCGAATAATCAAATTCGCAGGCCTGCCCGATGACGATCGGCCCCGAACCGATGATCAGTATTTTGTGAATATCGCTGCGTCTTGGCATTTATCGGCTTGTTCTAAACTCACGATTATACAAAAAAACCACGGTCCGCTCGAACCGTGGTTTTGAATAACCTATCTTTTCGCTGACTATCAAGGAAATCGCGGCAGTTTTGGTATTTTGTTTTTGATCTTTTGCTCGGCGGCGTCGATCTGGGCCTTGCCGTTAAAGATGTTGTCGAGCCGCAGGGCCATGTTCGGGTCGAGCTTTTTGAGCCGGTCGTATGTCTGTTTAGCGGCTTTTTTATTGCCACTGGCGTGGTAGGCTTCGCCAAGGTTGAATAGGCCGGCGATGCTGTTGCCATCCATATCGACCACGCGTTTGAAATTTGCGATGGCTTTGACAAAATCCTTGAGCCCGCGATATGCACGGCCAAGCTGATTTATCGCGACCCTCCAGTTCGGGTGCAGTTTGTCAGCTTTTTCAAGTGACTCGACAGCTTCTTGGTGCTCGCCGAGCTCGTTCTGTGTCGCTCCAAGATTGACATACGCGGCGTCAAACTGCGGGTCTTGAACGAGAGCTTCTTTCAACGCGACTTTGCCCTTTTCGTAATTTTCCGTCGCAGCGGCGTCGTTCTTTGCCGTCTTTTGCGTATATGCGGCGTTGTAATAAGCCCAGCCGACGTTGTTGTTATCGACGGCACCGGGGCTCATCACGCGGGCCGATTCGAGCCGAGCGACGGCCTTTTCCCACTCGGCCGTCTTGCCCAAACAAAATCCCCATTCGCTCTCCATATCGGCGGACTTTAGCCCCTTTTCGGACGCGGCTTTGTATTCCACGTTGGCATCGGCATAGCGTTCCTGCTGGCGGTAAGTGCTGGCGAGATTTGCGTGTGCCTGAGCGTTGTTCGGGTCGCTTTTCAGCGTCTGCTGATACGCGGCTGCGGCGTTCGGGTAATCGGCTTTGTTGTAGTACGCAACGCCCAGATCATAGGACGCCGCCGAATTCGCGGGGTCCGTCTCAAGCGTCTTTTTGTATGCCGCGATCGCATCGTCCGGCCGCTCCATACGGTCAAGCGTCTGGCCGCGATAATACTGTGCGGATGCATTACTAGCGTCAAGCTCCAACGTCCGGTCAAACGCTGCGAGCGCCTCGGTGTTTTTGTTTTGTTTGAACAGGATCACGCCGCTCAAAAACCGCGTTTCGGCGGTGTCGATGCCAGCGGCATTGGCTTTTTGCAGCGTGGATTCAGCCTTTGCGATCTCGCCATTATCGAGATACGCAACGCCCAGCGGCGGATAGAGCATCGTGTACGCAGGGTTTATCGCCAAAGCTTTTTCGTAATTGAGGACGGCTTTTGTGTTGTTGCCGCGAGCGTCATAGATCGCACCGGCTTTGGCATAAGCGACGTCGTTTTGCTTGTCGTATTTGACCGCCTCTTCAAACAGGGCGATAGCGGCCTCGTTATTCGTGTCACCGGCGACGTCAATGCCTTTAGCGGTCAGGGCGTTGCTTAGGCCTTCGGATGCTCGGGTGTTCTTGGGATTTTGGGCAAGGGCGGCTTTGTAATTTGTGATCGCAAGATCCGTCTGATCGTTGTCAAAAGCCGTCTCGGCCTTTGCCGTGAGCATATTCGACGAAGCTATCTTTTTATTTGCGGCAGCAATGGCGGCTTTTTTGCGGGCAGCGATCGCGTCGGCACGACGTTTCTTTGCTAGGGCGGCGATCTGACCGCTAGCGGCCTTTGACCCGCCGACACGTCCGCCGCCTTCGCCCAGCGAGGCTTTGCCGCCGCCTGCGCGAACCTGAGGCTTTTTACGCGATCCGCGAAATACAAAAACGCTCGATCCGCCCGCGATATCGTCAGTCGCGACCAGATCCTGTGCGGCGACCGTCGTGGGCAACGGCAAAAGCGAAAAGAAAACGGATGCAATAGCGAGCAGGGATAGATTTGTTTTCATGTGTGAAGATGCCCCCAGGAAAGGTTAGCCGCCAAAAATCGACCAATGTAAATTATACGATAAAAGAGGTGTGTGGTTCGAGCTTTTTGTGAGTGGTCAAAACCCGACAAATACTGGTTCAGGTTCGAGTGAGATGCCAAATTTATCGTTGACTGTGCGCTGAATCTCGTCTTTTAACGCCAAAATGTCCCCAGCAGACGCACCGCCGCGATTAATGATCGCAAGTGTGTGTTTGGACGAAATGCCCGCGTTGCCGAGAGCAAAACCTTTACTAAGGCCCGACCTTTCGATCAGC
>JBEBGA010000002.1:0-34305 GCA_040081695.1 Pyrinomonadaceae bacterium | reverse complement strand
GTCACGGCGTCGGACAGGTGGTCCCGGCGCCGGTGAAGGCGGACGCGGTCGCCGGCGCGTCGGCATAGGCGATGTACGCCGCACCACCGGCGATGGTGGTTGTCCCAATCGTAAGGTTACCGCTAACTAAAGCGATATTCGCTCCAACATTTGTCGCTCCGGTAAGGTTGACGCTGGTCAAAACCATCGCAAGCGGCGTGCGTCCCGCCGGGCCGCTGATAGCAAAAAGGCCCGGGTTCCCGCTCGCGGTAATATCACCGCTGGTCGAGCTGATCGTCGCCGTGTTTTGATCGGCTAAAAACGCCCGTTGGCCCGCGTCGGGTGAAATATCAAGATCGCCAAGACTTATAGTTCCGGCATTGCTCTGAAGTTGAACACCCGTGCCGCCCGACCCGGTGCTATTGACGCCCGCAAATGTCGCACTCGTCCCGCCCGTTGTCGACGAGATCAACAGCCCCGTGCTGCCTGGGTTCGTGATCGTAGTCTGGCCGGTCGCTATAACGTTCCCGCCGCCGGAGATCGTGATGCCCTGCGCAGTACAGTTTGTAACACCGATCGTGCCAAATGTACGCGTACCGCCTGTATTCGCCTCGAGCCTAATACACTCAGTCGATCCGCCAGTGGCTCCGACGGTCGTATTCCCAAAATTGAGATTTACGCCGGAGTTATTTACGAAAATGCCTTGGTTGGCCGAGCCCGACACGCTGGTCGAACCAAATGCAACGGTTCCACCGACCGTGACGATCTGCATACCGTGCGTCGTGCTACTCGTGGTCGCGACCGAGCTAAACGCACTCGTAGCTGCAAATGTACCGTTTGTCAGGTCGAGTGCTTTGCCCGTACCGCTCAGAGCAACGTCCGGCGTGGTAGTGTTGCCGATGGTAACTGTTCCAAATGGGCCCGCGCTAAAGATCTTGGTCCCGCTCCCAGTATTACCCACGTTAAGCCCGCGAATGACATTTCCGCCGCTGCCAAGCGTAATGGCGTTTGCTCCGCCAGTTGTAATTACGGGGTTGGTGCCGCCGGTTGCCGGCAATGCGTCACTATCCGCAGCCAATGTGATCCCTGCGATCGACGCAAGTGTCGCACCCGCGCCCTGGCCGATCAATTTTTGATTGGCCAGTAGCGTGATGCCCCCGCTGTTCGTTCCGCCGGTGTATAAAAAGATATTGTCGCCGGGATCATCCGGCGCGGTTGGATCAAAGCAACCCGCACCGACAAAACAGTTGTAGGGGCTAGTCAGACGTCCGTCACCGTTGGTCGCAGCCGAGGTATCAACAAACCAGATCATCCCCGAAACATCGAACCTCACGGTTCCTGTGCCTGTCAGGCCATCAGGGTCGGTGATCGTATAGGTGAACGAATCGGCCGCGCCGGCGGTGCCCTCGAAACCCGGAGGCGGATTGTACTGAAAGCTGCCGTCACCGGTCGCCGCTGTAACGGTTCCGCCGTTGGTTGTTGTAAATGAAAAAGGTGCAGAGACATCACTGCCTATAGCCGTAATTGTGAGTCCGGTGTTATTGCCGGTCGTCGGCCTGATGTCATTTGAGAGCAGAGTGCCCGCAGATTTCTGAATACGAACGTTACCAGTAACGGGGAATGTCTCGTCGGATGCAATCGGCGAGGCCTTGATCGAACCAGGGACAAGAGTCAGATTGGCGTCTGTCAGGTTGTCGGTAAATACCACGCCGGTCGCCGGGTCGCCCGTATTATTGATCGTTACCGTGTATTCGAGAGTGTCGCCCGGGTTAACGAACGCTCCGTTGCTGCCGACATCGGTCGTCGGGGCAGCGGTCATCGTCGCTGTGATGAGCGGTCCGCCAAGTACTACAGAGCTCTGTGGTTTTGCCGCACGGCTGTCCGTGCCAAATTTAAGGCCGGCAAACACTGCAATCGCAACGAATACAAAAACAACGACGAGACGCTTGCGGGTGAACGACAACATGGCTTTTTCTCCTCAGAATAGGTAAGTCAATAATGCCCCAATCGGGCTGTGAACATGATAGGTGCAGTTTAATACTATTTGTTATAGTGGTCAATCGACTTTTACTCTGCATTTTGCAAAAAAGGCTCTGTCAACGTGAACAAAGCCTTAATTCATAAAGTGCTATTGCCCGCGTTAAGTACGCGGCGGAAATACGCCTTGCAGCGCGATATTAAAATACAGCGTCAAATACGGCATCATATTATTATGCGGCTGGTTGCTGCCGGTTGTGCCTAGAGCATCAGGGCTCATCTGAACTAAAGGCGTAAGCGTCGAAGTAAATAAATTTCCACTCGCGGGCCGGTTGAGTGTTGCCGTCCCGGACGGGGTGACAGTGCCGCCGAGGGCTACATTTTGAGATCCTGCTACATGGTTGTGCGAGGGGATTTCCGATTCAAGCAACGTAACGGTCTCTGATCCGCCGGTTTCCCCGAGATCGTGCAGCGACAACCCCGGCCCTTGACCCGGGTGCATCGGAGCCCGCCCCTGCAGATTCGGCAGCGCAAAATTTGACTTTCCATTGCCACCGTAGGTCGTCCCTAAAAGCGAAAAAAGAGCTGTATTTTGTGAGAGCGGCAGTAACTGCCCATCGCACCACGCCCAGCCTCGTGGGGCAAAATTAAATGGAAATATTCTGATCTCAGCAACAAATGGATCTGCCATAAATGACTCCTAAAACGAAAAAACCAGCAACCCAAAACCTAAAGCCAACACTGAACCAATATCATGTTGGCGACGGAAAAATACCAAATAGTGAAATAATAAAATCAACGCACAGATAGGGCTGAAAATTGGTGTGCGGCTGGCTACCGCCGACAGAACCAACCATTTGCGGGCTAAGCGTTACTGAGGGGTTGCCATTACGGTATAATTTTGCCGCCGCCTGGCCCGTTACGTTACTCGCCGGGTTAGATTGAGTAGGAACATCATTGCTGGCAAACATAGTATGCCCGTGGGCCGGTATCTGCTGAACCGTCAGCGTCACGGATTCCACGCCGCCCGTCTCTGCTAGCTGATATGTGCCGCCCCCGCCTGCCCCAAAATGGATCGGCAGCCGGCCGCGCAGATCGGGCAAGCCAAATGTTGCTTGGCCATCGCCGCCATAGGTCGTGCCGATCAACTGAAACAGCGTTTCGTTCTCTGAGATCGGCAATAACTGCCCCTCACAAAACATCCAGCCAGCCGGGGCAAAATTACCGGCAAACATCCTTATCTCACCTACATATGGTTGTGCCATCGGTGTCTCCTTAATTCGGGCTTGGGAATATCCCCTGAAGCGCAATGCAAAAATTAATAGCTAAGTACGGCTGCATGTTCTGATGGGCCTGACTGCCGCCAACGCTGGTGATCTCGGCCGGTGCAAGCCCCACAAGATTAGATGCCGCCGCATATGCATTATTGATTGTGCCCAAAAGCCGGTCGTTTGACGGCACATTAGTATTCGCAGCGGCCCCCGACGCATTTAACGTGTGCGAATGTGTTGGAAGCTCATTTATAGTCAACGTGTGAGCCGCCTCACCGGCTCGTTCGCCCAGCACATGCCCGCTACCGACATGGATCGGGGTACGACCACGTAGGTCAGGTAGGCCAAAATTGACTCGCCCATCGCCGCCATAAGTAGTGCCGAGTAGCGAAAAGCTAGCCTGGTTCTGATTGATCGGCAGCAATTGGCCGTCACACAACGCCCAGCCACGTGGGGCAAAGTTAAAACTCATCAATCTGATCTCAGTTAGAAATGGTTCAGCCATGATTTACCTCTTTATGAAACAACGCGATTTATGACCGCGACATAATATTGGTTACGTCTTACTCGTCCACCGTTCGTGATAAACAGGTCGAAATCACCTAGATTAAAATGATTGACACGATATGTCTTATCCGTCAAGGGCTGATCAAACGGCCCTTGAAACTTGAGCGTAAAGCTCTCCTGCCCCTTGCGATATCGACGGCCCATAGGCCGCGAATCTTTCATATCGACCAACTTTAATGAAACAGCGTTACCACCCTCGCCAAATGTAAAATCGGTATTTACAAACGGCAAAAATGAATCCCACGTCAGCCTTGAAAGAGCATCACCGGACAGATCGGGTATGGCAAACATGCCCTTGCCAGCTTTTTGCCCCAAAGCAACGCCATTAAACTGCAAAACGGCGCCGATCGCCAGCGGAGCGGCGGCCAAAAAGTTTCGACGTGTTAATTTCATTTCAAAATACCTCCGGTTGCGGCTCACGCGGCTGCCGCTTTTAACAGATTAAACACTGCCTCGTAATAGAGCCCGCTATCATCCTGTTTTACCGGCACGAGGAAAAGATCCATCGCACCGATAGCCTCGTGCTCTATACGATAAATACCCTGCTGCTGCGGGGCATCTAACGGCGCCCTAAATAAAAGCGTAAAATTATCCTGAATGTCGTTAGAGACGATATCATCAACATTGACTAGGCAGATCTCAAAAACCCCGCCCCCATTGGCACTTGTCTTAAATATCGAGTCAATTAAAGCCGAAAACTCGTGCCTGGATGGAAGTTGTACGGCAATTTCACTCATATACACCGCCCGGGAGCCAGCCTAAACTTGCCATTGCTTTTTTAGCAATCGAATGCCTACATAATAGCAGACTTTTTGTATATCAAATCAAAAAAATATCAACGATCGAAATATTTTTTTCACTTCGGGGTTGTGTCAACTTTCCACTCAAATCTTAGGTCAATGCCGTCGTCAGGCACCGCCTCAAAACCTAACTTTCTGAACAGTTTCTGCGACGGATTGCTATGTTCGAGATAGATCCTGACCGAACTGTTCGTAGTTGCCGCCTCTTTCTGTAAGCAACGGACGATCGTGGTCCCGATACCTTGTCCCCGATGCTCATGGAGGATCGTAATATCTAAAATGGCTATCTGCGCAATGCCGCGATCAACATAGAGCCGACCGGCAGGTTTGCCGTCCCACAAAATGACGTCGTGCGTGGCATTCGGGTATTTGACGCGATATGTATAGGTCTGAGCTGCGAGTTGGTGGGCGGCAAACGCCCGCTTTTGTGCATCATCCCACGGCGTCATTGAAAGCTCGGCCTCGCGCGAGATCTGATACACGTCCAGCAAAAATTCGTGGTCGCCGTCAGCGGCGGGGCGCAGGGTAATATCAGTACTCACTTAATACCTCTCCATTCCATTTCAAACAAGATCTGATTTTCACCCGTCACGGCGAGCCCGAGCCTTTCGTAAAACTCTTTGGCCGCAATGTTGGTCTTATCAACCCGCAGCACCAGCGGCCGGTTTGATCGGGCAGCCTCGCCCTTAAGCTGTTCGACCACGTACGTTCCAATGCCGTTTTTTTGATATTCGGGCAGGACAGCAATATCTGTCAGAGAAATATGTTGGTCAGTGCG
Organism: Pyrinomonadaceae bacterium; assembly: GCA_040081695.1. Lineage (GTDB taxonomy): Bacteria > Acidobacteriota > Blastocatellia > Pyrinomonadales > Pyrinomonadaceae > OLB17. The sequence goes on along the minus strand of JBEBGA010000002.1, from coordinate 28,933 downwards.
GCTTACTATCAGGCTGCCCGCATGGGCGTCATCGAACAAAATAACGGAATACTCGGCCATCGGAAACTGCATTTTGTACGCCAATGCGCGCGATGAAAATTGCATCCGCAAAAACGCATTTTGCTGAGTTTCGTCCCATCCGAACTCCGCAACCTCAGCGCGGCGAGAACTACAATATACGGCAAAAAGGAACTCGCTGTCGGCATCGACCTCCGGCCGCAGCTTGATCTTATTTGATCCTGTATCCGAGATCATACACGTAAAATTATCGATCCAAACCGGCACCTACACAACCCGGCAAACGAACCGCGGTTCGGCCCCCATTCTATACTTAAACTCTATGTTATCGCCCGGTTTCAAACTTCCTGTGTCAAAAATGATCGATGGATGCGTTATGCCCGACTCTCGATCACCGAGCCCGACCGAATCAAATATTTGGATCGATGTAGCCAGCAGCAAGCTTAGGCCGTCGGTCTGGATATCGGGGATCGTCATGGCAACCGGTTCGATCTCATCCGTATCTTTTGTCAACGTACAAATATCTCCTAAAACTATCCGCTCATTTCTAGCTCCCGAACCAAATTCGACATTTAAGTCGGCGAGACATGCGGTCACGGTTATCTTTTCGGGCAGAAAAATACCATCCGCATGCAAAAAGTCGGAAAGATGTATCGTCACCGCGACTTGCGGCTCTTTTTCGAGCGCCTTTTGCATCGTCTCGGCCACGATTATTTGGTATTTCTTTGACGGCACGACTGCCGATGCATCAGCACAGAGCCATTCGGCTACAAATTTGCCGATCCCTAACGCATCAAAAACCCTTTTCGCGGACGCGAGCGATGCCTCATGCAGATCGACGAGCGTGAACGAGATCTCGTCCGCCGTAAACTCGTGACACAGCGGCAGCGCGATCGCCGCAAATGGCCCGCAGCCCGCATACAAAATGTCAACACGTTGGTTTGGAAAACGGGCTCGCATTTCGATGACCGCGTTTCGCAACCCCAGAACATACCGTGACGTTCGCACAATGTCGGTCATACACGTCGCGGCATCTCTCGGAGCGATCGCGGTACCCGTGCTGAGCTTGGTATCGAGAAAAAATTCGGGGCGGCCTGCAATATCGGGGCCTGCTATCGACAATAATGTTTCGAACATTTTGCCGGCCAGACCATCGTTTTCGGAAAGGCCGACATCGCCGCGGAGCATATGCTCCGAATATTTCGTAAATAGTTTTTTGAGGTCAGTGGACAAGTGTTGATCCTCTAAGGTCAAGGCGAAAATAGTCTCGGGGGTTTCAAGCGTCACAAATCGCCAGGATGTGCCGCCGCCGCGGGTTTTGACTTAATACGTGTGCCGGTCGCTGTTCGATCTCGCCAATGCTATTACCAGTATCCTCGTGCCTGATCTGTCGTCAAGTAACGCTCAAAAGATTTGCCGGACGCGATCAATCGAAGGGTAATAGAAGCGTACGGGTTGAGGGCGGGGATCCTATTGAGGTTCCCCGCCCATATTTACCAAGAGTATCGCGGTGGACGATCAGACCGCACCATAGACGACCGCCGAATTTGAAAAGTTTGACGTGTTTGTCGCGGCGACCGCACGCACCTTGTACTCATAATACTGTCCGGGTGTGACCGGTGTATCGATGTAGTACTGACGGCGGATCGAGGCGATGATGCCCCAGTCGGCTGTATCGCCGTGACGACGCCATACCTCGTAAACAACGCGTCCGTGACGGTTGTTGCCCGAAAATGAAATGCGGTTGACCCCGTTAGACGAGCCGACACCCACCAGATCGGTCGGGTCATTTGCGATCACGGTTGCACCGGCCGCCGGGTATGTAAAGCCGCACAGCTCAAACGCTTTTTTGGGCGACGATGCGGCGATCATATAGTTACGCACCGTAGCCAACCGCACGATAACATCGTCGCGTATGGCCTGTTTATCGGCAACGGTCGATTGTTTGACCGCCGTGTCCTCGACCGCCTTATCGATCGCCGTGCCAAAGGGCGGGTTGAGCGTGGTGAGCGGCGCGGCCAGATCGTCGGCCAATGCGTTGTCGAGCCCGGTCACCGAGTGGGCGATGAGCTGATCCTCGACGTTTTTGCTAAATGACGCCAGATCGGCGTCGCTGAGTTTTCTGTAATCCATGTGCTTTCCTCTGATTAAATATGTTCTGCAACTCTTATTGCATCATTTATAACACTAATACGATTATTCATTATATGTCAAGTCTGGTATAGTGTTTTATCTGTGCAACAGTGCCGAAAGACCATACCTTGCCTATTGGACATCATGTAAGTAGCAACCAATATGGGCAATTTGCCCATCAAACACAAAATACAATAGGTGTTTTATTACACAAAATGATGGGAATTGACCGTCGTGCTACAGTAAGATGATATGTCGCTGCCCTAGAGCGGCGTTTTGACGCACGGCAAAACGATACACTTGTGGGAATAAGCCGCATCATAGTGTGAAAAAGGCCTACGTTAGCATGGAAAAATGATCTTTCCGCAAGGATTGCTCACAACCTCAAGAGCTTAATGGCTGGTTTGGTACGGTAAGATGTCGGTATCGCCAAACTAGACACTGGATACGCGTGGCGAGGGACAAGGACCGAGAAGCTTGAGAACTCAACTTCTTCTATCTCCTATCTCCTATCTCCTGTCTCCTGTCTCCTGTCTCCTGTCTCCTGTATACTGTTCCCTATTGGCCCCCATTGAACCGGTAAAATCAACATCCGTTAGGTTGTCGTTGAGCGTGATGACACGGCTCGGTGCTTCGAAGAAGAACCGTCGTGCACTCACCGTAACGACATACGTTTCGCCCGGCGTCAGTCCCGGTATGGTGTAGCGTCCGTTGACACCCGTCGAGACGGTGATCGGATTAACAAGCGAATTGCCCGTAACCGTCACACGTGCCCCGCGGATTCCGCGGCCCTCACCGGTCAACACACGGCCCGAGACCGACGCATCAGCTGCGGTCGGAGCAAAGAACTCGAGGCCCCATCCGCCTGAGATCGACCCGACGATGGTCTGCACAGCTTCGATAGGCCGCAGCGAACCATTGTCGTCGCGGACAAACAGCCGCCAAGTGCCGTTCGGGTTGGTCATGCCAAATCCGGTCGGCGGTGTGCCAAACAGTGTCTTGTTCTGTGGACGCGCAAGAGCGCAGCCCGGTTCGACATACGGCCCCGTAGGTGCCGGCCCAGCGAAGTTTAAGACTGGTGTCTCGCACGTCGTCGGACGATATAGTCCGGTCACGAGCGTAGCCGAATCACCCAACACCGCCGGTGCTATATCGCTAAAGGTCAGCGTCACCGGTGCACCCTGTCCGATCGAGAATGGGCCCCCGACATCCGCCATCAGGACATATTCTTGATTCTGCGGCCCGACCAGCAGCACGTCTATATTATCCGGCGTGTCGTGCCAGATGTCATAGAGCGTGACACGCATACCGCCGATGATATTCGGTGCACCCGCAACAACAATCTGTGACGGATTCGGCACCGCCGGAGATCCGAGCGTCATATCGATCGGCTCATGCGGAATGGTACTGAGGAACCGCGACGCCGTGTCATTGAAATCAAGCACAGCTGTCATTTGCGTACCCGGCGTGGCGTTTGTCAGTCCGGAAAGCGACAAATTGAGCCCCTCACCCGGATCGATGGTTGTATCGCCGCAAACGGCAAACTGCACCGTCTGAGTAGCGACATTTGTACCAAATGTGAGCGTCCTCGGCAGAGCCGTGCCAATAACGGCGTAATCAGCCGTCGGTGTACAGGTCGCACCGACCGTTGCACCACCCGCCGCGATAGCGTTAAAGCTAACGGTTGACGGGTTTGTCAGATCGCCCGAACGGGTGACCGTCACGGTCGCCGTCTGTGATTCATCCTCGATATACGTTGCCGAGCTAAACTGTATCTCCGGAATCGCGGGCAACATCGTAATGGTCATATCATTTCCGTCGCCGCCCTGATAATCGACCACTGCATTTAAGCTCGAACCCAAGAAATTTGTGAGCACGGCCCCGTCGGCGTAACCCGTAAATTCGCCCGTGATGGCATCATTGCTATCGTTATTGATGATCCTGTACACCGCCAGAGGTGTTGCGACCGACCCACCCGCAAAGAACAGGTTTGTGCCTGTGATATCGACGCCGCCCGACACATTGAGCTGGTCATGGCCCGTATCCGGCGTCGGTGAATTGATATAGATCCTCAGCGTACGGCCTGACGCCAGCTTAAATGTCGATGCCGCACCGGTCGTCACATCTACGCCGCTGTTGCCCACAAATAAGTATGCCGGTGCTCCGGGCGATGCCGTGACATTACCGCCGCCGCTGTCGATCTGGCCGCCTTGGATGCTGACGCTCGCACCGGAGGTAACGTTCATCACCGTCGATGCAGCCCGCGTGATCGTTGCCGTCACCGGAATGTCGCTGGTATTGGCATCGCCGATGTTGATCGTCCCCGCAGTAATACGGTCAAGTTCGGCGTCCGTTAGCCCAAGAGCCGTAGCCGAATCTGCTCCGCCAAGGTCGATACCGATAGCATTCGTTTTTTGGCGTATGTTGACGATACCGGATCCGGCATTGACCGAGGTACTTACACCGTTATCGAGCAGCATCTTGTCCGCGATCAGTGTGACCGCTGCATTACTACCTGAGCTGATCGTGCATTGGCCGCCGGCTGAATTCAGCAGTATGCCAATCGCGCCCGTGCCATCGACTGTAACCGCTCCGCCGCCTGATGAAATGAGAGCCGTGCCAACGTCAGTCCCGAGAAATACACCGTCGCTCGCCGGGCTGCTGCCTGTCACATTGACAGGCCCGCCGCCCGATGTGATCGTACTCGAGCGGAAAACATAGACGCCCAGACCAAATAGACCCGGGCCGCCCGTGCCATTTACATTGACAGCCCCGCTGCCGCCCGATGTGATCGTACCGCCGGAATGGGGGATAACACCAACATTGTTATCGATGCCGCCTCCACCAAAACCATTGACCGTAACCGCGCCGGTGCCGCCAGAGGTGATAAACCCATTCGTTCCAAAGACGATGACGCCATAATGATGAGCGCCGCTGCCTGTCGCACCGCCGGTACCTGTCACAAGGACATCACCGCCATTGGACGTGATCGTCGAAAAGTCATTAACAAATACACCGTGGGCACTGCCTGTACCGTTTGACGAACCTACGCCCGTCACTTCAGTCTTGACACCCGGCCCCGTACCGCCGCGAACCACGCCGCCGCCCTGTACGATAACGCCATACTGAGCAAAACCGGAGTTCCCGCCCTTACCCGCGACCGTGACCTTACCGGAGCCCGTAGCCTCGACGGTACCGGATATATTGACACCTGTGAATGCTCCGGTCGTCGTACCCGCAGGATTTGCGGACAAGTTGATATCGCCGGCAGCAGTCGTCAGGCTCGAACTCAACGCCGTCGTAATGTTTCGGCTGGCATTAAGTGTTGCCGTTCCCGCACCGGAAAGCTGCAAGCTGGCAGACGTGCCGACATTGATCGTGTCGTCACCCGGCGAGGCATTGTCACTTATAAGATCGACATCGAGGCTGTTGCCGGATGCAAACGTTATGTTTGTGTTGAGGTTAACCGTGTCGTTACCGGTGCCGCCGTTGATCGTCAAGTTGGCCGTAAATCCGCCTCCGCTTGAACCAAAACCATCGACGTTGATCGTATCATCGCCCGTGCCGACGCCGACCGTATCACCGCCATTGATCTCGAGCGAAGTGGTCGGATTTAGGAACGAGACCGATTCGCCGCCGACGTCAGAGTCGGCCTTGGTCTGCGTCGGTGCACCAGCGTCTTGCGTAACCGTGATGACCTCAGTCGCTGTGCTGTAATTCAACACAACATTAGCCGCAGTAACTGTCGAACTCACCGGTTCGAGCCCAGTGTAGTTGATCGTCCCGGCAACGGCCCCGCCGGCAAGCACCACGCTGCCGTCATGTTCGTTTGTAAAGTTAAATGTCTGCGTCGTCGCCGAACCGCCGATGATATTGAGTTTGTCGCCCGGGCCGCTCGTCGGATCGCCGCCGTTAAACGTCAGCCCGCCCGACGGGATAAAGTTGCACCCGCCCGAGAAATCAAGGTTTACAGTATCGTTGCCCGCCAAAGTATTGATCAAAATGCTCGTGAGCGAAGCGATCGGTACATCGACCGTATTTGCATCGACCTGTGTCGTTCCGGCACCAGCACTCAGGCTGCGGCCCGGATCGTTGATGCGCAGGTTCGTTCCGTTACATGAAAGTGTCACCGCATCTGCTGAAACACCGCCATTGTCGTCGTTGATGGTCAGTGCTCCGCTCGATATTGCAACCGCAGTCTCTGCACCGACAACCACATTTGCCGTCGCCGTCGTTGGCACCTGATTGCCGCTGGCATCAACGTAAAAGGCCGCTAAATTACTAAATGATGTGGTGGACGAAAACGTTCCGCTGCTTGGGAATGTCACATCTACCGAAGCAACACCGCTGGCATTAGTGGTCGCATTCTGTGTAGCCGGCGTGCCGCCAAAATCAAACGAAACCATCTGCCCCGATATCGGAGCACCGCCCGGAACTCGTGTAAGCGTGGCGGTTAACGTGATCGGTGTTCCGACAATTCCGCTGCCGCCGCTATACGAAAGCTGCGTGCGTTGATAAACGGTTACGCTCGGCGTATTTGAGGTCGCGGAATTGAGATCAGCCGTACCTGCATAATTTGCGACGAGAGTATGTACCCCGCGCTGCGTCATCGGTATCAAGACCGTTGCCACACCCGACCCGTTTGTCGTACCGGGGTGGTTGGTTATGCCGGAGGACGGATCGGTCAGAGTAAATAAGACACTCGCTCCCGAGATATTTCCCGCTGGCGCGGTCGTCCGCGTGAGCGTAGTACTTACCGATATTGAGTTTCCAACGAGCGCCGTAGAGACGACCGTCAGATCTGAAAGAGCTGTATTTGCTTTGACGTATGTGTAAACACCCGTACCGGTCGCTGTTCCGCCCGGTGTTGTTACCGCTACATCTACCGGTCCGGCCGCGTGGGCTGGCGTTGTACAGGTTATCGTGGTGCTTGTGATCGCACCGATCGCACAGGGCAACCCGTCAAATGTAACGCTCGTCGCACCGGTAAAGTTTGTTCCGTTCACCGTCACACTTTCACCGCCGGTCGTGAGTCCAGTCGGCGGACTAACGCTGGTAACCGTCGGCGGAGCCAAGATGCCGGACAGCACAATGCTGTTTGCGTTATAGGTGATAGTTCCGGTATAACCCACCGGCCAATTGACCGTGCTAAATGTGCCGCTAGTCGAACCTGTGCTGGTCGCGATAGTAAATGTATTGGCGAATGCCGGCACAAAGCCGCCTGATAGAGCTACGTTCAGCGTTCCACCCGCCGCGAATGTGCCGGTGGCATTTAGCTGATCATGATTTGTGGCAAGATTACCCGGCGTCGTACCGCCCAACTCCACGTTATAGGTGCTGCCCGCAGCCAACGTAGTGCTGCCGCCGCTGATAACGCCGGGGCTCGAACCCGGGCGAACATTGCCGCCCGAATCCACCGTCAGCGGTCCGCTGATCGTTCCAAAAATACCCAGATCTCCGCCACTTGATACCGTGGTCGTCAAAGGCGAAAGGATATTGGTCGTCTTTGTTTGCGTAATGACACCACTAACGTTTACCGATCCGCTGTTTGCGTCGCCGATCGCGAGCGTTCCGGCTGTAACACGATCGAGTTCTCCATCCGATAGTCCAACTTCAGCACCGGCGTCACTAGCTGTTCCTAAATTAATAACTCTACCGTTGGTAAATTGCCGGATGGTTGTTGTTCCGATACCCGAATTGACGGCGTTTGTTCCGGTGCCATCGAGCGTTATAGCATCTGCGATCAGGTTGATAGGCCCGTTTCCGACGGAGCTGATCGTATTTGTTCCGCCGCCGCCAAGCACGAGTGCGATAGAACCCGCTGGTGCGGTTCCGGTCACGGTTATCGTTGCTCCGCTACCACCGTTGATCCGCGCGCCGGGACTGTTGTTATCCGTGCCGTTCACGAAAACACCGAAAGAACCCGCAGTAGTGCCTTGGCCGGTAACGGAAACCGCCCCCGCTCCGCCTGAATTGATCCGCCCGTCACGAAATATCTGTACGCCGTAGCTGTTCGGGCCGCCTCCGCCCGTTCCTGTGACCGTAACGGTTCCGGTACCGCCGGATGTGATAGTTCCGCCCTGATGCGGTATGACGCCTACGTTTTTACCCGACCCATTAGTACCACCGGTACCCTGTACAATAACGTTGCCGTTGCCGCCGGATGTGATCGATCCGCCGTTAACGGGTATCACACCATAGTTGTCGGAGGTAGAACCACCGCCCGCAAAACCGACGACCTGAACATCGCCGCCAAGTGAGGTGATCGTTGCTCCGGCCTCGACATCGACGCCGTGCGTGTTGGTGCCTAGGTTACCGCCGTTACCCTGGACGTCTGTTTTGATACCTGCACCGCTGCCGCCGCGGATCATGGCGCCCGCTGCCGCCAGCAAAACTCCCTTGTTGCTCGCAGCGTTGTTGCCGCGTCCGCCGCGTCCCTTGACAGTGACCTTGCCTGTGCCGGTCGCTTCGATCACAGCGTTCCCAGCCAAACTAACACCGACAAAGTTAGCACCCGAAAGAAGATTGTCTTGATTGGCCTCGACGGTAAGGTCGCCGTCGATTGTACGGATGCGTGAGCCCGTATCCATTTGCACGTACTTGGTCATCTTCACGACCGCTGTGCCGGCTCCTGAAAGCAGCATTTCGGCACCGCCCTCAAACTGGATCTGATCATCCGGGTCAGGTGTTCCGTCGTTGACGATGTCCATATCGACGCTCGCACCTGAGTTGAACGTAACGTCGCCCCTGACGACGATAAAATCGTTACCGGTACCGGTATTGACGGTGAGGCTAGGCATATTTGTAATGCCGGTTCCCGACGTTGCGATATCGACACGATCGTGTCCGCCCTGGCCGTTAAAGGTCACACTCGTGATACCCGCCAGCGGCAGATCGTCGGAGTTATCGTTGATAACAGGGCCGCCGTTAACGCTAAACGTCCTCACGCTCGCCGACGTTTCCGTAAACCTGATGTTGGCTCCTGGTGAGGTCTGGGTAATTTCGATATTGTCGCTGTTGTTCGAATTGTCCGTGACCGTTATCGAGCTCGCGGTTGTCGTGACTTCGTAATTCGGTCTACCAACGGTCGTAAAACCTGTCGCCTGCGTGTATGGGGTCGCCGGTGTACCGCCTGCATTTTGGGCGTTGGCCGTGACGCGGATCTTGTACGTTGTGGTTCCTTCGAGCAATGCCGTCGGTGTCGCGGTAAATACCGTATTGCCGCCGCTTGCCGCCGGAACTCCGAGCCCGATGCATGTCGCAAAGTTATCTGATGAAACTTGCAGCGAGCCGGAGCAAGCTCCCGTAGCTGCCTGCGTCGTGATCGTCGCAGGGTTCATCGCTTGAGATAAAGTCACCGATACGCTGGTATTCCTCAACACACTTGCCGCACCGTCCGCAGGAGTAGTTGCTGTGACCGTCGGCGGATTCGCGTCGTCATTTAAGATCGTTACCGTCGAGGTCGACTGCGGGCCCGTCGCGGCGTTATAGACGGTCGTAAACGACATATTGATCGTTTCGTTGCCCTCAAAATTGGTATCACCGTTGACGGTCACCAATATATTCTTGGGGCCTGCTTCGCCGTCTGCCCAAGTGACCGTGCCGCTGCTTAATTCATAATCGTCGTCCGCAAGCGTAGCGGTGCCGTCGCCGGTCGTGTAAGCGACCGCTGCGGTGCCGTATGAGCCGCCCGTTCGCGTCACGGTGACCGTGGCGGTGTGGCTGCCTGAGTTCAGTTCGGTGTCGTCAAAGTTCGCCGCGGTAAATTCGACCGACCCTGGCGCGTAGCATTTACCGGCGAAATTCGCCGTGTAGATCGACTGGATCTCGCTCGGCGATAGGTCGTTGTTGAATATCTCGATCTCATCGAGCTTGCCATTTGCAAACTCGGCGATACCGAGGAATTGGTCGTAGCGGGCTCCGATGATGGCGCCGGTGGTGCCGCCGTTTAGAGCAGCGGTCGTCATGCTGCCGCTGCCAACTGCTACGCCATCGAGATAGTACGTATATGTTCCGCCCGAACGGACGAACGCCACGTGATACCACCGTCCCGGACTGAGAGTGATCGCGTTAGAGTTAATATCAACGTAGCCGGGTGCCCAGTACGCAAAGTTGAGCCTCTGGCCGCCGCCCCACGCAGCGTTGTCACCGTAGCCGAGCGTCCAGAGATTGAATGCGCCTTGGTTCTCGTTACCGGCCGAAACTATCCGCTCCGTCCCGACTCCGTCAACCGGATTTATCCACGCATCTATCGTGAAATCACCCGTAAGGTCCCACTTACCGTTGTCAGGGGTTGTTACATAATCACCACTGCCGTCAAAGCCAAATGCTTGTCCGACCATGCCGGACGCGGTCGCGGTCGCGTTACCGACGAGCGCGCCGTGGCTGCCAAAAACCTCATGGGCGTTCCCGTTACCCTTGAACCACGCCGTCATGTTTGCTGGCGGCGCATAGCACGTGACATCACACTTACCAGCCGAACCTGCGTTGTAGATTGCCGCGATCTCGGCTCCGGTCAGTGGCCGGTTAAAGACCTCAAGCTCATCAATGCTGCCGAAGAATGCATTACGCACATCGCCGTCGCCACGGGCTCCTATCGCAGCGTTTGTGGTAAATGTGAACGTCGTATTGTATGTGACCGGTGCGCTTGCTACCCCGTCCACATAGAAGATCACCTGATTACCTGATTTCGTCACCGCGACGTGATGGTACAAAGTATCGGTGATCGGCAACGTGCCGGATGTAACGGACGAATCGCCGATCTTGGAAAGCAGCAGCCTGTTCGTGTTCTGGTCGATCGCGAGTCCATAACCATCTTGGCCGTAGGCAAAAATGGTGCCGTTCGGAAATGACGGATGAAAGTCGTTGCTGAGGACGGTTGTACTCGCGCGCTTTATCCACCCGTCAATGGTGAAGTTCTGAGTATGGAAAGTCGTCGGATTGCCGACAATGACGCGGTCGCCGTTACCATCGAGGCCAAAGGCGGTGCCGACTCTACCTGCGGCGGTCGCCGTCGCGTTAGCGTCCAGCGTGCCGTTATTGCCGAACACGTCGTCCGCATTGCCCTGCCCCTTATACCAGCCAACCATTCCGCCCGGTGCCTGCGTACAAGTGAAATCACACTTGCCGAGCGAACCGGCATCGTATATGCCCTGAATCTCGGTATCCAACAACGCTCGGTTAAATATCTCTACCTCGTCGATCTTTCCGCTGAAGTAAACGTTGGCGTTGCTGTCGCCACTGATCCGCAGTGGCGAAGTGCTGTTGGCAACAGTCTTTGGACCGATGGTCTGTGTGCCAATCAAGGCACCGTTCGCATAGACCTTAAGGTCCGCATTGTCATAGGTGCAGGCAATATGGGTCCAAGAGTTCAACGGAATACCGCCCGGGACCGTCGCTGTCAAAACGTTAGTTGGCCAAGGCTCGCCCGTAGCATTAAATTGACAAAATACATCGGAATTGTTGTTGGTTATTCCAAACTGATAGCCGTTATTACCGCCTATGCCGCCGATCTTTGCAATGACCGAGCCGCCGGCCAATCCGGGCCCGTGATTTGCCGACGGATTTATCCATGCGTCGAACGTGAACCGGTTCGTAAGATCGAGGCTTGCCGAATCCGGTGCCTCAAATGTCTGGCCGCCCGCCGTAAAGTCAAACGCCTGTCCGACCTTGCCGGCACCGAATGTCGGGCCTCCGATCGGCAGTGCGTTATTGTTGCCTAGGTAGTCATTCCCATTGTTTTCGCCCTTGAACCAAGAGATCATACCGCTTGGCGCGGGATAGCACACCGGAGCGACCACGTCCCACTCATAAACCGCAGGTGTCGTATCGGCGTTGCCGGCGGGATCGATCGCTCGGACGTTAAATATATGATGGGCGACGCTCAGGCCGGTGTAATTTTGGGGCGATGTGCATGGCGTATAACCGCCGCTGTCTAGCTGACACTCAAACGTAAAGCTGACAGCCTCAGGAGCCTCTACCTCAGCGCCTTCGGCCAATGATTGGCTGCCGCTAAATGTAAATGAGGCGCTCGTGCTCGGCGTACTCGCCGGAGGCGTGCTGTCGATGGTTGTTACCGCAGGGATATTATCGTGTATATAAGTAACGCCGCCCGAGCAAGGCGAAGCGTTACCGGTTGCGTCGGAGGTCCAGGCGTAAAGAGTTGTCGAAGAATTCGGGTTCACGGTGATGCCGATGTCAAAATTCCCTCCTGTCGCAGTACCTTGACCCAGAATTGCGGACGAGCAGTCGGCGGCAAAGTAAACAATTTTTACAATGCTGTCCGGTTCAGCCGTTCCGACGATTTGTGGGGTGGTGCTCGAATTATTTGGCGACGAAGGCGTGGTGCCGGTAATGACCGGTGCCGCGGGCGCGTCCCTGTCGATCGTGTACACGTCGCCGACATAGGGCAATGTCGTCGAGACCCCCGGCGTCACGCCGGTCGCGTTCGCTAGGTTTAGCCCGAGCGTACCGCTGCCGGTGCCGGTGTTGACGCTAATGTTCCATCTGGTATTCGGAGCCGACCCCTGAGGGTTAACACTCGTGATCGAAGGTGCGGTCAACCCGCCGTTTACGAGTGCAAAATTACTTGTCGTGACACCGTCAACCGCGGCCGCAAACTCCACCGTAAAGATGACATCATTTAGATTCGTCGGATTCGGATGAGCACGCGTCAACGACACGACCGTCGTAGGGGTCGCAGTCGTCGTGAATTGCAGAACGCTGCCAAAACCGGTGCCACTGGCGCTGTCCGCTATCGCGCAGAAATAATAAGTGACCCCCGCGGTCAGGCCCGTGGCAGATTGTGAGTAGGGGACGGCAGCTGAGCCGGAGCCAAGGTCCGTTCCGCCCGACGCGGGCACCCTGGTGCCGAATGTGTCGTTACACGTACCCGGATCAGTCGCGCTGATGCGGAACCACCCGTTCGTTTGTGCGAGGTTAGGATTTCCAGTGCCGTTCAGCAAGGCACCGCTGGACGTGATGGATGTTGCGGCAGTCGTCGTCACGGAAGGGGGCGTCGTAAAGGTCGCTGTCACCGTCCGATTCGCGTTCATCTGAAACGCGCATGAACCGGTTCCCGAGCAAGTGCCGCCGCTCCAACCCGCGAATGTCGAGCCGCCCGTTGGAGTTGCGGTCATATGAGTGAGGCTGACAAACGACGTATAGTTTGCCGAACATGTCGCCCCGCAGTTGATCGCGCTGTCGCCGCTGGTTACGGTACCCGAACCGGTGCCGGCTCTGGTGACAGTCAGTGTCGAAAAGCCTGTTGCGGATAGATCTCTCACGGCGTTTGTCGCTCCGGCTGACGAACAGGTTACATTACCGCTGACCGCTCCGGGTAAACCCGGATTGAACCGTAAATGAATGGTCGCCGAAACGGAGCCGCTGCTTGGAGTAAAACCGACACCGCTTGCCCAACTGCCAGCCAAACCATTTGGCGATACCTCAAAATCCGCACTCGATGCCGAACAGGTCAGTGTACCGGTCAGATCAGAGCCCGTTACCGACGATGTCGTCGTCGCCGATACATTATCAATGTTCACGCTTCCAAAATCGTGGGCCGTTGACGGATTGAGCGAGATCGTCGGCGGCGGAGCGACGCCCGTGCCCTGGATGTCGAAAGTAAAAGGGTTGTTGGCGCCATCGCTGTTAGCGATGGTAACGGTCGCGGATCGCGTGCCCGCAGCCGTCGGTAAAAATTGGATGGTGTAATCACCGGCCGCTTTAGGCGCGTCGTTAGGGTCGCAGTTGATCTGGCAGCCGCCGGTTCCCGTAGGGACAGGTGACGTTGGCTGGAGTGTAACGGAAAAATCACTGGCTGCCGGTCCGGATATGGTCACTATGGGTGAGCCATATAGATATAGAACCTGAGTGGAGCTCGCGTTCCCGATAACCAGCCCTCTCGAGGTGCTCGTACCAACCATGATGGAACCAAAATCTGTATAGTTTGATGTGGACGGAGTTGTAGAACCATTCGCGATCGGCAAATTGTTGCCATTCATTGTGATATTCCCGGAGATTACCCTTGTCGCCGTGACACTCAAATCATCAATGCCAAATCCGTGATCGTTGCCAGCATCGTTTAGGTCTGTCCAACGCAGCATTACTTCCTCGCCGTTAGGAATATTTACTGTGATTGTTGAAGTTAATACAGTTCTGTTTGCCGCCGCATTTCCGTCAAGTGCCGCTGCCGTTGCAGTGTTGATCAGGCTTGTAAAATTCAGCGCAGGAACAGCCGTAAATGTACCTGCGGTTAAGCTCGTAACCGTAGCGGCTTGCTGATAATCAAACGCCAAAACTTGAGGCGTCGTGTTTCCGCCGTTTCGCCATTGCTCACCTGTGTATGAAACCTGTAACGCTGTAATTGTTAGTCCCGTATTGTTTACATATCTTATGCCGTAATTTAGTGTTCCCGGCGTTCCCGAACTTGCGGAACCCAATGCACGATCTGTCGCAGATGTAGTGCCGTAATTGTTAAAACGTCCCGCATTACTTCCGCCGTTATCTGCCGTGAAGACATTAGGAATGGCATTTCCAGCCGCACGAAAGGCATAAACCCCGTCAATCGACGTGTTATCAGTTAGGTTGAATGTAGCCGTAGTTAAACTGTCAAAATTCTCCGTTACCGCCGTTCCAACGGAAGAAATACTTTTAGTAGCAAAAAACATCGGCTGCGGGGCCGGGGCTAGGAGGTTTGTTGTCTCCGTGAGCTGGCGCATAGGCGCGACGGTGCGTGTTGGCGTCGTTACTGACGCCATGCCAAAGAATTCTTGAACCGAGTCTATGAATGCGAATGGGGTTGAGCGGGTAGCGGTGGCAGTGATGGCTGTGAGGGCGATCAGGGCAGATGCAACTAGAGCGAAACGGAAGGACGGTCGGTTCTTAAACATACAGATAATTCTCCGGCTGGTTTCAGATCGTTTAAAACACAAAAACCCCGTGCCCAAGGCACACGGAGGGGTGTTCTTATGCGATTTCGACAAAATTAAACTTAATACAGCGATTATAGGCACTTATGGCATCAAGTCAAGCCCATTTTGCTCCTCAACACATTAAATAAATGGCGCATTACAAAAGGAGGTTTTGCCACGAATGACACCAATTACACGAATAAGAAAAAGGACCGGGGATGAGTGGGCAAGTACGAAGGATGAGTGCCCAACAAGACGGCTCTGCCGTAAACGCACCGCGGCGAGGCTAGCCTCGCCGTTAGTGCTAAAAAAAGATACCCGCGGCTATGCCGCCGATCTTTGGAGGCACAGCCTCCTGTGATGTTCTCGGGTGGTCGTACGTCGAGGCAAGCCTCGCCGCATTGCAACGCGGCTAGCCGCTACTAATCACCCAAAAGCTGCCTAAAAGGCGGGACTCCGAACAAAAAAAAGGGACAAGAGACAAGATATTCTCCTTGTCTCCCGTCTCCTGTCTCCTGCCTGCCTACTGCCTAAGGTTCGGGCCGGCACCGGCCGAACCGGTAAAGCCGGCATCGGTGACGTTGCCGCTAAGCGTGATGACACGGCTCGGCGGCGAGAAACTAAAACGGCGCTGTGCCGCGCTGACCGTGTACGTCCCGGCCGGTAGGCTGCCGACCGAGTAAAAGCCGAACTCATCGACCACGACGACCACCGGAACCGGCAGCGATCCGCCGCTAACCGTGATCCTCGCACCGCGAATGCCGCGTCCTACGCTTGTCAACACACGTCCCGAGATCGAGAAATTAGCCGCCGCCGGGTCTGAGTATTTACGGACAAATGCATCTTCCGTGCCCGAGTAGGTCTGGCCCGGCAGCGCTCCGGATATAAATCCCACAACATAGTTATTACCCGCCGCATCCGCTCCGACGTTTAACGCATTGTCGATGCCCGCCGTGCCAAACTGCTGCGTAAAGGTCGCGGTCCCCGAAGCGTCATATTGGCGGACATATGCATCTTGCCCACCCGAGCTGGCCTGGCCCGGTAGAGTTCCGAGTGTAGATCCCGCAACATAGCTGATACCTGCCGGGTCAACACTGATGCCTTCCGGAATGTCATCAAGCGACGAACCAAACTGCCGCGTCCAGACGATATTGCCTGCCGTGTCGTATTTGCGGACAAATGTATCTAGCGCTCCCGAGCCAGGGCCCGGCATAGCTCCGGTCGTATTTCCCGCGACATAGCTGTTGCCCAATGTGTCAACGCTGATGGCATTCGCACCGTCAAAGCCCGATGTGCCAAACTGCCGCGTCCAGGTGATATTGCCTGCCGTGTCGTATTTGCGGATAAATGCATCTTGCGAGCCCAAGCTGCCCCCGCCGCCCGGCAGAGTTCCGTTGCTTATATGTCCGATGACATAGCTGTTACCCGCCGCGTCAACACTGATGTCATTCGCCAGGTCCTGGCTCGCCGTGCCAAACTGCCGCGTCCACACCTCGGTCCCGCCAGCGTCATATTTGCGGACAAATGCATCAAAGCTGCCCGAGCTGGTCTGGCCCGGCAGAGCTCCGGGTGTATATCCCGTGACATAGCTGTTACCCGCCGCATCCACGTCGACGCCATACGCAACGTCAGTGAGCGCCGTGCCAAACTGCCGCGTCCACACCTCGGTCCCCGATACATCGTATTTGCGGATAAAGGCATCACCGCCGCCCAAGCTGGTCTGGCCCGGCAGAGTTCCGCTTGTATATCCCGCAATATAGCTGTTACCCGCCGTGTCAACACTGACGCCATACGCATAGTCAGTGAACTCCGTACCAAACTGCCGCGTCCAAATGATATTGCCGGCTGGGTCGTATTTGCGGATAAATGCATCATAGGAGCCCAACTCGGTATAGCCCGGCAGTGGGCCGTCTGTATATCCCGCCACATAGGCGTTACCCGCCGTGTCAAAACTGACAGCAAAAACACGGTCGCGGTCCGTCGTGCCAAACTGCCGCGTCCACGCCTCAGCCGGCGCCAAAACGCTCGATCTCAATGCCACCAGATCCGACGGTGCGGCAGCCGCAGTGTACGCAACACCAACGAACTCTTTTACCGGACCAAAAAAGGCAAAGCCTGTGCCCTGGATGGCCGCGAGGACGATCAGGACAGTTGCAACGATAGCTACACGGGACGTAAGACGGTTCTTAAACATACACTTAGTTCTCCGGCTGGCACTTGTAAGAGCCCATAAAACACAAAGACCTCCGCGTCAGGGCACACGGAGGGTGTTCTCAACAAAATTCGATAAAAATAGGCTTAATATAGTGATTATAAGGACTTATGGCACATTGTCAAGCAAATTTTCGACCGCTTTTCGATAATATTTTCGAGAACTTTGACGATTTAGCAAGAAAATTGCGCAATTTTTCTGCAAAACGCGCGGTTTAATTAAAAAGGCTGCGACCTTTACGATCGCAGCCTTAGTTTTATGCAAGCGGAATGTACGCCTGGCGTCTATTGATCGCGTCCGGTGCCGGCCGAGCCGGTAAAGTCAGCGTCCGCGACGTTGTCGTTGAGCGTGATGACACGGCTCGGTGCTTCGAAGAAGAACCGTCGTGCACTCACGGTAACGACATAGGTCTCGCCCGCTGTCAGCCCCGGTACGGTGTAACGTCCGTTGACGCCGGTGCTGACCGTGATCGGTTGTGACAACGAATTGCCGGTCACCGTCACACGTGCCCCGCGGATACCGCGGCCCTCGCCGGTCAACACACGGCCCGAGATCGACGCATCAGCCGCCGTCGGTGCGAGGAATTCGAGTCCCCATCCACCGGCGATACGTCCGACCGCAGTGTTCACAGCGTCACCGCCAATTGGCCTCAGTGAACCAGCGTCGTCGCGGACATACAGGCTCCATACGCCGTTCGGATTGGTCAGGCCAAATCCTGTGCCGCCCGAACCAAACATCGTCTGTGCCAGCGTATTTGGCGTCGAGCAGTTTGGCGTGACGTACGGCAGAGCCGGGGCACCCGGTGCAAATACCGTATTGCTTTCGCAAACCGTCGGCAAGAACTGACCCGTAATCCACGCACCCGAATCGGATACATGGCCGCCGGCAAAATCGCTAAAGGTCAGCGTTACCGGATCGTTTGGTGATACGGGCGTAGGTCCGCCGGTATCCGCAACGAGCAGATATTTCTGTCCGAGCGGGCCGACCAGCAGCACGTCCATATTGTCCGGATTAGCATGAGACACGTCATACAACGTAACCCTCATCGTACCGACAATGTTCGGTGCTCCGGCCACGGTGATCGTGGACGGATATGGATTTGCGATCGTTGCAAAGAACATCTCGATCGGGTCATGCGGTATCGCCTGTAAGAACTGCGACGCCGTATCGTTGATACTGAGCGTTGCTGTCGTTTGCATACCCGCCGAAGCTCCCGAAACGACGCTCATCGTCAAGGTGGCCGTTTCATCAGGTATCTCGACCAGCGTATCGCCGGTACAGATCTGGACGGTTGCAAACGCCTCAGAGTCACCCGGGTTAAACGTAACGGCCTGATTTGTGATCGCACCGTAATCGACGCCCGCTGTACCGCACGTGCCGCCCGTTCCCGGGTTGCCGCCGCCGGACGACGACGAGACGTTGACGATCGACGTGATCGACGTATTGCCCGTTCGCGTCAGCCTGATCTGTGCCGTCTGCGATTCATCCTCGCGATACAATTGAGCACCAAATTCGACAAATGCCGGTGTCGTACAGGTGATGGTTACATCAGTGACATTGGCACTACCGATGGCGCCGCTGCCGTTTGTCACCGCACAGCTCTGGATCGGTCCCGTCGGCTGTGTCAGCACCGTCACCGCATAGGTCGCTCCGCTCGCAACAGGTGTCGAGAACGTAAACGGCCCGTCTGCCGCGATCGGCGTGTTGTTGCCGCCATTGTTTTGGATGACCAGCCCTGTACCCGTCAATCCGCTGACCGTACCGCCAACCGTATAAGTGTTGGTAGTACAAGTCACCGAGACGTTCGTGATATTGGCATTGGACACTGTTCCCGAACCGCTTGTGACGCTACAGGTCTGTGACGGATTTGTAGGCTGTGTAAGCACCGCGACGTTATAAGCCCCTCCGCTCGCGATCGGTGTTGTGAAGGTGAACGCACCATCGCCACTGATCGGCAGATTGTTGCCCATATTGTTGATCAGCACCAGTCCGCTGCCCGCAAGGCCGCTGACCGTACCGCCGATGGTGAAGCTATTGGTCGTACACGTCACCGAAACGTTTGTCACAGCACCACCGCCGACAGTTCCTGTTCCGTTGGAAACATTACAGTTCTGTGAGACTTCGGGGCTTGCAAGGCTCGGGTTTGTAAAGACCGTGACGTTGTACGCCGCACCGCTTGCGACAGGTGTCGCAAACGTGAACGAACCATCAGCACTGATCGGCAGATCGTCACCGCCATTGTTCCTAAGAACAAATCCGGTGCCATTCAATCCGCTGACCGTACCGCCGACCGTATAAGTATTGGTCGTACAGGTCACCGAAACGTTGGTCACGTTCGCACCGCCGACCGTACCCGAACCGCTTGTGACGCTACAGGTCTGTGACGGATTTGTAGGCTGTGTAAGCACCGCGACGTTATAAGCCCCTCCGCTCGCGATCGGTGTTGTGAAGGTGAACGCACCATCGCCACTGATCGGCAGATTGTTGCCCATATTGTTGATCAGCACCAGTCCGCTACCTGTCAGGCCGCTTACGTTACCGCCGATGGTGTACGTATTGGTCACACAGGTTACGGTAACGTTAGTGACGTTTGCCGCCGCGATCGTACCCGAACCGTTAGTGACCGTACACGTCTGAGTCGGTCCGCCCGGCTGCGTCAATACGGTTACCGCGTACGGTGCAAGATCAGCAAGTGCCGTCGTGAACGTAAACGCTCCGTTAGCACTGATCGCCAGGTCATCACCGCCATTGTTCTGCAGGACAAGCCCGGTGCCCGTAAGCCCGCTGACCGTACCGCCAACCGTGTATGCCACGATCTCGTCCGCACCCATAGCAGGCGTAGCGTCGCGAGTATCGTTATCAAAGTCATTGGTAACGGCCGGCAAGTTAACTCCAGCGTTTAACAGAAGCGGGTTTGCCGGACTCGGCTGTAAATGCAAGTCTGTAGCCGAAACAAATGCCGGATCAACCTCGATCGAGTTAGCATCGTCAGAAACTGCAGCAGCCCATAATGCGACCGTTGCATAATCCGTTCCCGCCGCGGTCGTCAATGAACCGCTGCGGAAACCGCCGTCGTTTGCTCCGGCTGACCAGAAATCATTGTAGTTCGAGTCGAGATTGGCAAACGTCGTCGTGACCATGCCGATCGCGTAGCTCTTCGCATTAACGCCGCCACCGGAAGCGATCTGTGTGGTATGGAAGATATTATTCTTCAGTTCGACCGTTGGGTCGGTTCCGGTTATCGCAACGCCAAAGCTCGGCGTTTGTCCGGCTACTACACCTCTATCCCCGGACATTGCGATCGAGTTGTGATAGAGCCGTGTACTTGACCCGGCAACACCTGCGACATAAATTCCCGCCGGGATATCGGGCGAGGTCGATGGTGCAGTGACACCAGTGATCATATTGTTTTGAACGGTATTCGCACCGCCCGTGTTTCCGGCAACAGCGATACCCACCGCAGAGAATCCTGTCGTACTTAGGCTTGCAACACCGTTGATCTTGTTTCTTGCAACCAGAGCATTTGTAACAGCTCCTCCCGTTGTCAGAGTTGTATCTGCTCCCTGTGTTCCGATACCGATACCGATTGCGTCTGCCGACTCGTTAGTTTCGACCGCGACACTATTTTCGGTAATTTGCACACCGTTATCATTAAACACAACAATACCGACCCTTCTTACACGATCAGTAGTTGTTGCCGACAGGTCATTTTGCGTAATGACAGTTCCGGAATTTTGATTTGCCAAACTTGCACCGGCCGAATAGATGCCGTAGATAGATCGTTTGACCGTGCAGTTTTCGATACGGTTGCCGTCGTTATCCGTTCCAACGGTACCTGGCGTATTGCCGCCCATCGTGATCCCGCCAAGTGTTGTAGTCGGATCCTGTCCAAGGATATTAACGTTTTTGATCGTATTGTTCTGTGCTCCGTTCGTTCCCGATCCAACGTTGATAACCACTGTCGACGTTCCCACATTTGTGTTTTGGATCGTCAATTCTCGAAGTGTCGGGTTGCCGCCGACAACATCAGGAGATGCAAACGTCGCAGCCGTCGAGCCGTCTATTCTAACGCGATCCGCTCCGTTTAGCTTGATCAAAGCGCCGTTAATTGTTCCGGTAATTGTTCGCGGAGCACCGCTCGGTTTGATCAGCATAGTATAGCCACCTACACCGTCCTCAGCCCATTGGTTAAGAGAAACAGTACCCAGTTCGCCGGAGAGATCAGTGGTAATGTTGATCGTTACGTTTCCGGTCAGAGCACCGGCATTGATCGCCTCAAAGATGCCGCCCGTATTTGTTAGCGATGTATATGTCTCACCCGTACCCACATTTATCGGACCGTTAAAGGCCGCGACGATCGTATAGGTGTTAGGCGTGGTTGGCGGAGTCGTTATGGAATTAACATTTGTTCCGACAACGCCCGCACCTGGATTAGCCGCGAGGTTGCCAAGCGTATCTTGGGCTACCACAAAATAACGGATCACATCCGTTGCAAGTACCCCGCCGATCAAAGTGTTATCGATCGTGCAGTCGTAGGTTCCGTTTTGTGCGGTGCCGCCTGTCGAGACGCACTGAGTCGAGAAATACGACCCTGCGTTTTTGTTAAAGTAGATGCGCGGCAGGAATGTCGCAGTCTGATCAACGCCGGTCACGTCCGTGATTGTCACGGGAATGACGCGATTTGTGGTCAAAGATGTATTTGTCAGTGCCGTATAGGTAATATTCGGGACCGAAAGGTCAACGCCGTTAAAGTTACCCGCGTCGGCGCCGATATCGGTAGGCGTAAATGATGCTCGTGTTTGTCCGTCAAAATCGTTTGTTACGCCGACGTCGACGCCATTGCCTTCGGCAACGGTCGCGTTGGTCGGATGCAGATGCAGATCGGGAACCGCATTCGTCGGGTCAAGAAATTGCGGATTGCCCTCAAAACTCCCCCCGTCTTGTCCGACGGCGGTTCTCCACGCTCCTATGTTTGCAACGTCAGCACCATTGAAATAGCCAAAAACGGCACCGGTCCCATTTGTAAAATAGACATTGTTGTTGATAGTCAAGCCGCCCGGATTTGGAGCCGTTCCATTGATCTTAACAGCATAATTGCTACCGGTTGCGCCGCTATTGCTGCGGCCATTAAAGAAAATATTGTCGCGGAAACTGCGGGTATTTACAGTCTGCGTTCCATTCAACGCGTAAGAAGCTCCGACGCCTGCAGTCGGTGCTCCTCCAATATAGACGCTGTTATGAACAAAGGTGTCAGTACCAAGAAAACCATTAAATCCGTTGATACCCGTGGATCCCGAATTGCTCGCAGCCGAACCGATCGCATTGGCAATACCCGCTCCAATGGCGATCATATTGTTGCGGTAGATGGTCGTGCCGCCCGCCACGCGGATACCGTTGACCTCTGCAGTCGCGCTGTTTGTTGCAGTGGTAAGCCCGTAAATATTGTTTCTTTCAACGACATTCGCCGTCGAGCCTGTGAACTGAATACCTGTGACGATCGTCGCAGCCGTAGCGTTGGTATTGGTCAGGCTATGAATCGTATTTTGCGAAACGGTTTGGTTGGGCGTAGTGGTTGTCAGCGACATGCCAATTACCGAGGCGGAAGTCGTTGTTCCCGTGCCGTTGTTGTTGGTCAGATTTCGTATTGTATTCGATGTCCATGTGGCGATCGCATTGCCCGTCAACATGCCGATAACCTGCGAAGAAGTTCCCGTTGATGTCAATGACATTGAGTTTGCTACCGTGCCGCCGACGTTATTTGAAGCAGCTCCGAATGTCAATGCGGTGCCAGTATTTGCTCTCAGCCCGTACAATATCATGGTCCCCGACGCTCCGAGGTTGGTGATGGAGATACCGCCTATGTTGTTACTGTTCGCGGTCCAATTATCAAAGCTAAAGTTGTAAATACCATAAAAATCAGACGTTGTAGTGGTCGTTGTGGAAAATGTCAGCGAACCTGTTGAGCTTTGACTTCCGATGATATTGCTGTTTGTATTAACAAGCCCGTTATTGACCAGTATCCCTGAAAACGGAGAAGCAGTAGATCCCGTACCGCTCGATGTAACACCAGTCACACTAACTGAGGCTATTGTGTTGGTGTTAATATTTGAAACAGTTCCCAACGAAATACCATTGAAAGCGATGCCCTGAAACTTTCCTGTTGACCCGGTCATCGTATAAGTTCCTGTCTGTGTATTCGATGCATAGCCGATAATGTTTCCGGTTACCGTCATACCTTGGACGCCGCTTGTTGCCGTTGAACTGTTCAAGTCAATCGCTCTGTGGACGGCACCGGTCGTCCACGTGCGCGTTCCTGTTTGGTAAAAACGGTTGTTTGTGATCGAGAATGTATTACATCCGCCGTTTACGGCGACTCCGGAACTCGTTACAGCCGCTCCGAAGTAATCGAAAATATTGTTGTTTGTAATGTTCAATCCGCTGTTGCCGATAGCAGTTGTGCTTGTTGAACCATTGCATAAAATACCTTTTGTCGGAAGATTTGCACCAGCAGGGCCAATATTATTATTCGAGATCGTATTGTTGTCGTTGCCGTTCGCGGTTACCGCATCGGTACTAAAAAAGATTACGGCTCCATTAGTCGCCACCGACATCGTTCCCGAACCTTGGATATTCGAGTTTGTGATCGTATTGTTTGTCGCTCCGCCGATAAATCGAAATGTTGACGTTATCGACGTTGCCGAAACCGTTGTGGTCGCAATTGTAAGAGCGTTTCCGCTAGCATTAACGCCGTCAATTGTGAGATTGTCCGCACCGCTCAGGTCGATCAGCGGAAAGCCCGCCGTGGCGGCTCCAGTAATTGTCCATGTGCCAACAGGTTTCATCACAATACTTGTGTACGAGGCCGCACCCGAACCGCTTGCGTTAAGAGTCGCCGAGGCCGCACCAACGTTAGTAGGCTCAGAAGTGGTACCACAAACGTCAATTGTTATCGTTCCAACGTGGGTGCCTGCATTGATCGCAGCAAATGCTGCACTTAAAGTGGCATATCCTGCGTTAGTAGTGCCATCCTCGACTTCAATGTTACTAGCCGCGGGAAGAACGTCATTACATGTTCCCGCCGCTACAACCATCACAGGAGCGACACTGTTTTCGCTAGTTGCTTCGTTTGGCTCGAAGAATCCAAACGCTCTGGCCCCTGACCAGTTAGCGGCGATCGCGACTGTCGAAACTGCGATTATGGCAAGACTTACAACGATAAAACGAAACGATTTGGTGGCTTTGAACATAACTAAATATCCCTTTGTATGGGCGGACTCCTCTTGATATTAGTGGGCCATTGCGGCCTTTCAGCAGAACTTGCAGTCACTAAACGCATTTACCGGCAAAGTGAAAGTGGCAAA
Organism: Pyrinomonadaceae bacterium; assembly: GCA_040081695.1. Classification (GTDB taxonomy): domain Bacteria; phylum Acidobacteriota; class Blastocatellia; order Pyrinomonadales; family Pyrinomonadaceae; genus OLB17. Next base: position 4,298 of record JBEBGA010000002.1, on the reverse strand, counting down.
AAGCGCAGACTGCGGCCAATGAAAAATTTACAAACAAATTTTCTAAACGATTTGGATGAAGTATAGGCTCTTTTTTTGGAAAGTCAACCATAAACTGATAACTGAAAGTGGAAAATGGAAAATGGATAATAACGACGGCGATCTGTTTACTGTCCACTGTCCACTATCAACTATCCACTGTCCTGGTCCACCTGGTCCGGACCGGACCAAAACAAAAAAGGCGGCTCCGAAGAGCCGCCAGTCAAAGTTAGACTAAATATCGTCCGGGCTATTGCCCTGCAACAAACTGCAGATCAGCGATGTTGTCATTGACCTGAACAACCTGTGGACTAAACGTAAACCGCCGCGATCTGATGTTAACGACATAGGTCTGTCCGGGCTCGACATCGTCGAACACGAAATTGCCGTTGACCCCAGTTGTGACCGTATGCGATACGCCGTTTTGATCAGTAATGGTCACAATGGCACCACGCACACCGCGTCCCTCAGGTGTCAATACACGCCCGCCGACATTTACGCCCGCCGCTGTCGCCGGGACGTTTGTGACCAGTGCTGTACTGACCGACGATGTGCCACCAGCCGGAATGACAAGGTTCCACTGGAACGCACCAGTGTAATCGAAATTGCTGCTCGGCAATGTCGTATTGTCAAAGTTAGTGACCGCCGCATCTCCTAGTACGCCGAACACATCCGTCGTCGCGGCAAACGGCCTAACTAGAAACGCATTGGCCGCCGGATTAAACGCACGCTGCTCAGCATTTCCTGCCGTCGAGTCGGTTACGCGGATGTGGGTATTTGGGCTCACCAGGGTAGCGTTATCCGTTCCAGCAGTGCCGTTCACGTCAAAATCTGCTCCATGGAACAGGCTGATCGTGAGCGGGCTGGCGGTCGTATTCGTGATCGCCATCGTCAGGATGAGCTGACCCTGATTTGCACCAGCGCTCGACAATGTTAGTGTATTTGTCGCATCGAACAAGCCGCGAGCCGAAACGTTCGTCCAAGTAACCGTACCGTTAGCCCCGGTGCAATTCGTCGCCGTCGGAACGGGGAAAAATGACTCCTGAGTGTCTCCCGCTACGCGGAACCACCAACCATCTTCAAATAGATAATCGCCGGTGCCAACCCCTGTAAAGTTCGAGGTTTGGGTGGCGTCATAGTGTGAAGCCGACGGAATATTATAGGTCGCCCCCCCAGCTGTTAGCGTGCAGAGCTGGATACCAACACCGCTCGGCGTGATAGTGTCAGTGTCGGTAGCCGAGTTATTAGCCGGCGTAGGATCAGTCACCGAGCTGCTAACCGTCGCCGTGTTCACCAATGTACCCGATGCACCGGCGGAAATAGTTGCAGGCGCAGTATAAGTCACTGACCCTCCGACAGGCAGGTTTACATTTGTGTCATTGATATTACCCGAACCAGCCGCGGTACACGTGCCGCCACCCGCTCCGACACATGTCCAACCCGCTACGGTAAGTGATGCCGGGAACGTGTCCGCGACGGTCGCTCCCAAAACGGGGTCCGGTCCTGCGTTCGAAGCCGTGATGGTGTAAGTAGTGGACCCTCCCGCGGTAACCGACGCAACGCCATTAGTCTTGGTGATCTGTAGATCCGCCGATGCCACCCGGCATCCGGTCACGGTCACATCATCGACCGCCATACCAGCAAAATTGATCGATGTGTCGCTGTCAAGATGAAAACGCAACTCGGTATTAAGACCCGCAAGACTGTCGGCACGTCTGCTGAAAACACCCCATCCCGCACTCGCCGGAACGTTGACCGTCGGGTTGCCAGGGCCATTGACCATCGTCGCATCGCGATACTCAAATAACCTGACAGGCGTCGCCCCGCCAACCTGTTGGGCATCGACGAACATGCGATCAAAGTTTGCACTTTCCATCTGATAGCGCTGTGCCCACGTAACAGTGATCGGGGCAGATATGCCCGTCAGATTTATGGCCGGCGAGAGCAGATCCTGAGTGCTTGATATGTCGTATGTATTATCAAGATCGGTTTTCCAGCAATTGACGCCGCTGTTACAGCTGTTAAATGCGGCTACAGGATTTGCGGTGGTCGTCGCAAGTGTTGCAGGTAAACCGAGCTCCCATTCGTCAGCCGTGCCCGAGTGAGTAAACCCAGCGGCACCCGATTCAAAGTCAGTTGAAAAAACCGTCGTTGGAGCAAATCCAACCGGACACGCCGGAGGCGGCGGCTGTTCACAAATTGTCATGCTCCATCCGGTCAGCGTTCCGCCCTCGGCCGCGCTATCATCACGCAGATCGAGTGTCCAGGTACCGCCTGCATTTTCGCCGTCAAACCAGCTCAGGCGATGCGCAATTTCCGTCTGTAGATTGGTTCCTCTCAATGCCGTAAAAACTGGCGGAATCGCTGCTTCGTCGTCAAAGGTGACGTCCATCTGTGTTTGACCCCCGACAGCAGCCGAGCCGATATCAGTAAATAGTCCGTTGTCGTTACCGGCCGGCGAACGCAAATGTGCGTCAATATCGGCCATACGAGTGTGATTGAGCTGGATACTCACGTCGAGATCTGCAATACGCGGATTGCCTGGAACAGTGAGTGTCGAGCTAACCAATCCCGGTTCAGTACCGATAGTCTTAGGAACATCGGTGCTGGTATAGGTCGTACAGTTGGTGCCCTCGTTTACCTTAGGCAATACCGTCACGCTGAGGTTGTAGGTGGCCGTCGGGCCGCCGACCGCTGCCGATGCCGAATCGACAAACGCAAAATATGTTCCGGCGGTCTTTACAGTAAAAAACAACGCCTCAGACAATGGATTAGTAGCGCTGCCCGTGCTCGCGTCGTTTACAACCAAGATCTGATTGTTAGCGTCTCCAAACAATGCGATGCCGAGACGTCCGTCCCACTGCACGTTATCACGCTCAGGATCCATATCCATTCCCAAATAAACCGTGTCACCGGCGTTTGCGGTAAAGCTGTACCAATCCTGTTCAGTTGCTACAGCCGGGTTACGAGCGCCGCTTACCCAACCGCTTGCAGGAAGGACATTGGCGGTCGCGGGTGTGTCATTAGCCTCGACCTCAGGTGTCGGTGCCCCTTGCTGCAGTCTAAAATAAAGGTCATACGGCCTCAATTGGTTAGTCGCCGAGAAATGGTTGACCTGCAGATAAAATGTCCCCCCCGTCGGTATTGTCGCTCCGGCAATAGTCGATGATAATCCTCCGAGTGAACCGTCGTCTTCATCGAATTCGATAACCGTCGTGCCGTCCGCTCCGATCAGACGCAATTGGCTATCCGTACTCGCATTCGCGGAACCGCTCGTCTGAACCGCTGCATAGACCTTAGAGCCGGCGGTAGCAAAGAAAGAGTAGAAATCTACATCACCGTTTGGAATGATATTCCCTCTGACCCTCGCCGAACTAGGTATCGGCGAAGCGGTTGCGGCTGTTCCATTTGGCTCAACATCCCCAGGCTGCGATAGGCCTAGCTGCCCACGAAGCTCTCCACCAGGAAATCCCGCGTTGTGGATATTTATGTATGTAAGACCGCCCTGCATCATCGTAACCTGGGCCGGTGTGATCGCAAACGTGCTTGAATAAGTTCCCGATGTGGCCGCCGGAAAGCTTGTGAGGGCGATCTGCACCCCGGCATTAGCGCCGGGAACCGCCGAACCATGTATATGAGCCGCGGTTGCCGCCCCACCGGTCAGGCCTGAGAAATTTACATTGACCGTGACAGAGGCCTGATCCTCGCTCAGGACGGCCGTCGCGGTTCCAAATGCTGTACTGGTGTTAGCGGGCACCTCTTGGTTGCCGCTAAGAGTCGCGGAGAATAGCTGGCCCGCAACTGCCGGAGCCATAGCCGATTTGCTGTCACGGCCAAGATTTGGCGGGACATCGCGCGGGTCGATCGACAGTACATTGACTTCGGAACCTGGCTCAATCTTTCCGCCTTTTTCTAATTGCGCGGATTTTTCTTTGTCAGATTGCGCAACAGAGCGCATGTTTTGCAGCGGAAATGCCAATATCGCAAAGATAGTGACAAAACAAAACGCTATTATCATCCAAGGTTTCGGGTGCGAAATTCGGTCGATCAACTCTTTCATCTCTTTCCTCCGGAGCAAATTATGTAATTGGTAAACCGCACAATTTATTTATTAAATGCGATATCAACTGCGTTATACAAGTTTTCAAAAGAAATAGGGGTGACCAAATAGTAGTTAATAATTTGCGGTTTGGCAAGGGCTCTGCTCCCCTTAGCGGAATTTCTACAAGGTCATACTATGCACAAAAATGGCGGCTCCGAAGAGCCGCCAAGTTTATTGG
>JBEBGA010000400.1:0-2572 GCA_040081695.1 Pyrinomonadaceae bacterium | reverse complement strand
ATTCCGTAGTGATAATTTTGAGCTAAAGATGCCGCCTCCTTCGACAGAAGGTAATCAGAAGTTTAAGAAAGAAAATCAGGTTTGGGGCGACCCGAACGGTCGATTTACAAATTTTTCTAATGGAACGGGAACTGGCGGTGGCCAAGGCAGCGGAACCGGAACGGGTCAGGGCAGCGGTCGTGGAACGGGTGCAGGATCGGGAACTGGATCGGGTTATGGCGGCGGTATCGGTTCGGGAAACGGTAATGGCTCAGGTGTTGGCGATGGCGACGGCGGTCCACCACCACCGGTTGTTCCTCGCGGAGTCTCAACTGGCCTAAAGATCAACTCGAAACCGCGTGGTGCTTACACCGATGCGGCTAGGACGAATAACATCACGGGTAGTGTGATATTGAAGATCACATTCCTCGCGTCCGGTCAGGTTGGCGGTATCTCGGTCGTCAAAGGCTTGCCTCACGGGCTGACGGAATCGGCTATCGCGGCCGCTCGTAGAATCAGCTTTGAGCCGGCCAAGCAGAACGGCGTTCCGATCACCGTGACGAAGACGTTTGATTATGGTTTCTCGATCTATTAATTCAGATCGCTGATTAGATCAATAAAGGCTGTCGAAATTTCGTTTCGACAGCCTTTTTATTGAAATATCGCCCGCATTAGATAAAAACCACCGTCTGCGACGACGGAATATCAAACCGCTTTCGGCAGCGCATGTTCATGCACATCAGCACATCATCGACACGCACCATATAGTCCTTCGATTTCTGGTACTGTGCCCTGTCCTGAGCGTTCATATTTCGCGGCTCCTGCCGCTTCTTACGCCGCGTCATCCAACGCACATCGTAATCCGCCCGCTCGAGGCAGTGCGGACACGAAAAATTTGCCTTCTTGATCTCTTGCTTCTCGTCAAAAATATCACGCTCGTGCATAAGTCAGAACCACCTGCGGTAGCGGGTGGTTGAACATTAACCCCCACACAACCCTAAGTATACCACGTCAGTCGGAACCACCCGCGGTAGCGGGTGGTTGAACTCAAGGCACACTCAACCTACAATATCTGCGACGCCAGTCAGAACCACCTGCGGTAGCGGGTGGTTGAACTCAAGGCATACTCGATCTATTCTATGGAGGAATCGCCCGGTCATGTGGAATGACACCGACGAACCCATCGCTTTTCTAATTACTTTCCGTACCCACGGCACATGGCTGCATGGCGACGATCGCGGATCGATAAACCGTTTTCACAATAAATACGGGACTGAACGTATTCGACCGGAGCCAAAATGGCTCGCAATAAATCAACAACGCCTCTCGCGTGAACCGACTATTCTAAATGCCCGTCAACGAGCAACGGTGAGAAAGGCAATCATCGAAACTTGTAAATTTCGTCAATGGGCCCTGCCCGCAGTAAATGTTCGTACGAATCACGCCCATGCCGTCGTCGGAGCCCCGTACAAAGCGCCGTCACTCGTGTTGAACGCATTGAAGGCAAATGCTACTCGACTAATGCGTGAACGAGGTGTTTGGCTGAGTAACCTTAGTCCGTGGAGTGATAAGGGGAGTACTCGCTACCTCTGGACCGAAAAACATGTGATCTTGGCATCAAATTATGTTGAGTTTGGTCAGGGTGAAGACTTGCCGGAGTTTGACTAAGTCAGAACCACCTGCGGTAGCGGGTGGGTGACGACAGACGAAACTCAAGCCTATCGAAGTACATTGAGTAAAACAAAACTGCGTGGGGAGTGAGGTCAACCACCCGCTACCGCAGGTGGTTCTGACTGGTGTCGCGAATTGTTTTAGGTTGAGTGGGGCGGGAGTTCAACCACCCGCTACCGCAGGTGGTTCCGACTGCTCGCGTAAGTACTTGAAACTAAAAATCCCAGTGTCGTGCCCGTCGGAGAACACGAAATTTAGGGCATAACGTCCGACGATGGCGATCGATGAAAACGTAAGGTCGTCGGGGATGTTACGTTCGTCGAGGATCTTTTCGCCGGTCCATTCGTTGACGCAGGTGGCGCAGGGGCAGACTCGGCGGAGTTGAGGAGCCGAGTAACGGGTTTCCGAATCGTCGGACCATTTGATCGAGACTTCGCTGTCGGATTCTTCGATTATTTGAGTTGGTTCAAGCATATTCAGTGGTCAGTGGTCGGTGGTCAGAATTAGTCTAATTTTTTAGTTTCGATTCGATCTCAGATGCATCGATGCCATAATGTGTTGCGTGGTAGATCGGCTTGCCATCTTTCAGTACGAACGCCTGTGGCGATTGGTGTCTATGGCCTGTACGGGTCTCCACTTCATTCGACAGATCGCGATTCTCCTGGATTACGATCACGTTTACCTCTGCATTGGTCTCGTCGATCAGGTACATCGTGTGCGAACTGATGCCGCATGTGTTGCTGTGCTTGAGCAAGGCGACCGGGCGCTCGTGTGACTCGGCGAATACGGCGTCGAGTTTCTCAGCGGTGTCGATGTATTTGAAATTTGCCGGCACGATCAAACTTGGCCGTATGAGGTGATCGGCGGAGGCTCAAAACTGCGACCATCTTCGATCTTTGGGAACACCCTTCGATAGGCCACG
>JBEBGA010000399.1:0-2578 GCA_040081695.1 Pyrinomonadaceae bacterium | reverse complement strand
ATCGAAGACAAAAATCAGTTTGCTCACGAAGAACAAGAAGAGATGAAATCGGATCTCAAGAGTATCAAGAAAGCCTTGGGATTAGAGGAAAAGTCTAATGCCGGATCGGACGAAAAATGAAATGCTGCGGCATTTTCTAGCTGCTCTTGCTTATCGAACGCAAAAGGCTTTGCGGGATGCTCCCGAGGGGTTTGCGTCGTTTGACGCGGGACATGGTGTGCGGACGCCCCATGAGCTGATCTGTCATATGCGGAGCGTGCTGGGTTATGCCCGGACGTTTTTTATCGGCGGGACGTACGACCGGCCGGTGCCTGATGTTTTTGAAGACGATATAAATGCATTTCACGAGATGCTGGACGATCTGAACGGACGGTTTGAGCGGGGCGAAGAGTTTAGCGGCATTACCGAAGAGCGGTTTCTCCAAGGCCCTTTTTCCGACGCGATGACTCACGCCGGACAGCTTGCGATGCTCAGACGGCTGCACGAAACTCCGGTTCCGTCGGAAAATTTTATCTACGCAGATGTCTCGGCCGAGAACGTCTCAGCGGAGCAATCTCATCCAGTCATGCCCGACGCAGACTGGACTCCTGAACACAAATAAATTCTATTGGCAGGGAACGTCCGTTTCCGGCGACGTGACAGGTGTCGCGGTGATGTTGAAAGCGTCGCCCGATGGTTCGATGCGGGCGGTGTATTTGTCGAGAGCGTAGACGGGATTTGTTTTGATGTCGGTACGAACCTCGACTCCGACGCGGGCCCAGAAATATTTATCGCATTGGTAAAAGGTGATATCGGTAGCGGTGCGTTTTTCTTTTGTCAGGAAATGATCGCGAACTGCCATCTCCATCTGTGCCGAACCGCGCACCTGATCGCCTACCTTGGGCAAAGTCAGATAGAAAACGACGCCTCCGGCAATGAGGACAAGAACGACTACGATGCCGAGCAGCTTTAGGTAATTGCGTTCGCTGCCGGTCTCTTCTTTAACGGTTTGAAACAGGCGGTCCTTTTCGACAATAACCGGAGCAGCAGGTTGGCTTGCGGGCTGCGGCTCAGGTGCCGGGGCAACGGGCTTATCGTCGTTAAGGATTCCTTTTTGAAACTTCATATCGCTTCACAGAGAGATATAGCACCGTTTTGTTTTGGGAGCAAGAGAAAAAGGCCTCGCGTGGTGCGAGACCTCTTTTAGAGATCATGCGTAAACGCATAACTCTCAACGCTTATTTCATCCCGAGGCTTTTTATCAGAAAGCCGTAGATGTCGGCTTGCTGTTCGATCGCAAGTGCGGTCGGCAGGCCAGCTCCGTGTCCGCCGCGGGTCTGGATGCGGATCAGCACCGGAGCGTCGCCGGCCTGGGCATATTGCATCGCCGCCGTGTATTTAAACGAATGTGCAGGGAACACACGGTCGTCGTGATCAGCTGTTGTCACCAGGGTTGGCGGATATTTTGTACCAGGTTTTGCCTGATGATATGGCGAATATGCGTACATTACTTTGAAATCGGCGGGGTCGTCGGGTGAACCGTAGTCGCTCGTCCATGCCCAGCCGATCGTGAATTTGGTAAAGCGGAGCATATCCATCACGCCAACCTGCGGTATCGCTGCACCGAAAAGTTCAGGGTGCTGATTTAGTACGGCACCGACGAGCAAGCCGCCGTTAGAACCGCCTTGGATGGCGAGTTTTGGTGTCGAAGTATATTTATTGGCGATCAGCCATTTTCCGGCCCACGCAAAATCATCAAACGTGTTTTGCTTATTGAGCCGCGATCCGCCCTCCCACCATTTTTTGCCATACTCGGCACCGCCGCGAAGACATACCGAGGCGTAAATGCCGCCGCGTTCGAGCCAAGCTATGCGCGAAGCCGAAAATCCTGGTGTCGTCGAGATATTAAATCCGCCATAGCCGTACAGCAGGGTTGGGTTGCTGCCGTCAAGCTTGATGCCTTTTTTGTAGGTAAGGAACATCGGGATCTTTGTGCCGTCTTTGCTCGCGTAAAAGACCTGTTTGACCTCGTAATCAGCAGGGTTAAATTTAACGTTAGCCTGACGAAAGAGCTTGCTCTTGCCAGTTTTCATATCGTAATGATATGTCGTAGGCGGGGCATTAAAGCTCGAATAGCTGTAAAAGGCTTCGGTGTAATGGCGTCTGCCGCCAAATCCGCCTGCCGAGCCGATGCCGGGCAATTCGACGTCGCGGACAAATTTACCGCTCGTCTGATAGATCTTGATCTTTGTGTAGGCGTCGTGGAGGTAGTTGAGAACGAACTGGTTGTTGATAAAGCTGACGCCGCCCAGTGTGTCGGCCGATTCCGGAACGACGTCGGCCCATCCTTTGTCCTGAGCAAGAGCGTCGATCTTGACGATTTTACCAAGCGGTGCGTTGTGGTCGGTTTGAAAATAAAAGACCGAGCCATCGTTGCCGAGGAAATTCCAACTGTTCTTAAGGTTTTCGACGATCGGAATGACCGGAGCTTTCTGCATGGTCAGATTTTTGAAATAGACCATGTTCATCCGCTCGGTGCCTTTGCCGACAGTGATGATCATCCAGTTGCCATCCTCGCTGATCTCGACGCCGCTAAAAT
>JBEBGA010000398.1:0-2579 GCA_040081695.1 Pyrinomonadaceae bacterium | reverse complement strand
GGTTAGAGCAGCAGACTCATAATCTGTTGGCTGTAGGTTCGAATCCTACCGGGGGCACCACCTCATTTTTCTGCTTCAAACCCGACAATCCAGCTACTTTTTCATCTCCTCATCGATCAAAGCGCGTAGGTCTGTCTCGCTAAATCGGACCAGTTCGCGGCCGTTGACGAAGAAGGTTGGGGTTCGGCGGACGCCGAGGGTTTGGCCGTCTTTTTTGTCTTGTGCGATCTTGGCGTCGAAACGCTTTTCTTTAATGGCGGCGGATGCCTTTTGCATATCGAGCCCAAGCTCTTTTGCGTATTTGTCAAAAAGCTCGTTGATCGGCGGCGGAGGCGGGCCGGTGGCGGGTCCGTGTTTGGTGCCCCACTCGGGCTGCTTTTTGAACAGCAGATCTTGGGCTTCCCAATATTTCCCCTGCTCGCCAGCAGCCTCGGTAAAGTTTGCGGCCGTGATCGAATTTGGATGCAGCGGCATGTATCGCGTCACGAGACGGATCTTGCCTTGGTAATCGGCGAGTATCTTTTTGACGACCGGGGCAAAAGACGCGCACGATTCGCACTCAGGGTCGTAAAATTCGACCAGCGTGATCTTGGCATCCGCCGGGCCGAGCACGGGGCTGTCAGGACGGACGAGTGTCGCCGGATCGATCTTTGGCTTGCCGCTGTTGCTGTTTGCGGTGACAGGTGTGTTCTGTACCGAACCGCGGTAATAGTTTGCCGCAAAAACACCGCCGACAATGACCACGATGACGATGGCGGCCAAAATTTTAACTTCTTTTCGCATAAATTATTGCTCCTCTTGTTTATAAAGTATCAGGCACGCCGCGATAAAAACGAACGCGCCCAGCCCCATCAACGGAATAGTGATAAAGCCGAGCCACTCGATCTGGACGGCATTGCACGGCACGCCTTCGGTGCACGGCGTGATGCTCTCGGGGATAAATCCGTAATAAAGCAGATTGTGATAAATGGCGATGATCAACCCGGCGATACAGAGCGGCAAAGCGTAATACTTCATCCGGTGATCGCGCAGGATGATGCCCGCACCGATGACCAGCACCAGCGGATACAGAGCGATCCGCTGATACCAACACAAAATACACGGCGGCAACAGCATGATTTCGCTAAAGAAAAGGCTCCCCGCGACGCCGAGCAAAGCAGTCACCCACGCAAAATACGGCAGCATGCTGTTCAACTTGTTGTTCTGCATAGTCATAATCTTATCTTTACACCGCCGTTAAAGATACGTCCCTCCGTATGCGTATAAAGCTCTGCAAACGTCGGGTTCTGATGCGGCGGAAAAACTACCGGTCCGTAACGGCCTTGTCTTACATCTGTCAGGTTTTCGGCATTAATAAATAAGCTAAATTTGCCAAATGTTTTCTCGCCAAACACACCGATCTCACCATGCGGGCTAGTCCGCGAACGATCATCGAGTGTTTGGCCGCTGCCGTAATAATACTCGACGCCGGTCTTAAAGCTCTCGTGCTTTTCCAAAACGAACGACGAGTTTATCTTGTGCTTTGGCAACAGCGTCAGGGTCCCGTCGCCTGTCAGATATCCCGCTTTAGCGCTCGTAAAAGTGTAACCGAAAAAGAGCTTTGCGATATCGTAACCGAGCCGGGCGTTTGTCTCAAAACCTTTGCTGATGACGTGCGACGCGGAGTTCGAAAAGCGATAAATGCCGCCCATGTCCGGCCGCAAAATGATCGGATCGGTGATGTCGGTGTAAAAGAACATCTGATTTATCGAGTAGCTAAACTTTTCGCCGATGGTGTTTCGATAGTTGACGTCAAACGTCCCGCCTTTGCTGCGTTCCGCCTTGAGCGTGTTGCCGACCGGTGCGACGTTCCTGAACAAAAGCGTCTCTGCCTCCTCGGTAAACATCGTCGGCGTTTTGTACCCAAGCCCAAACCCGACGCGGCTCGTCAGATGATCGCTAAATTTATAGAGCAGGGAAACACGCGGCAATGCGAAAGTGCCGTAATCCGCCGCGTGGTCGAGACGAAAGCCTGCTTCGAGTGAAAAGTTTTCGGTGAGATCAACGGTGTCTTGAATAAACGCACCTGCGTAAGTCCGTGTCTCATTTCGAGGTGAAACAATACCTGGCGTCTTTTCTCGAAACCGGTCAAAAATGGCACTGCCGCCAAAGACGACCGCGTGTTTTCCGTAGGCTTTTGCGTAGGAAATATCTGTGAACGAATTAAACTGGCTGCCATTGAACGCGTAATTTTGCGTTGTCAGGTCGCGGTTAAAAAAGGCGAGGCTTTGCTTTACAAACAATCGTCCGCCGTTATCGAATAAGCGATCAAAGTTGAACGTCGTGATGTTTCGAAAGGTTTTGTTCTGCTCAAAATACTGGTGCAGAGCGGTCGCGTTGCCGTTCAGGACAAACGTATCGCCGCCTTTGCGGTTCTGATACGAGGTCGAGTTGCCGACGGTCAGCGTGGTTTTCTTGTCGAGATAAAAGAGAAGCTTTGGCGTAAAGCCAAAGGCCTTTGTTTTTGGCAGCTCGGTAAAATCATCTTTGTCCACATCGTACGCTGTTTGATAATTTGCCGAACCGAGCAGCGTGTAGCC
>JBEBGA010000397.1:0-2591 GCA_040081695.1 Pyrinomonadaceae bacterium | reverse complement strand
TTTCTTGGCGACGAAAAGATCCGCGTGGTCGGTTCGGCAGGTGTTACGAACGATGTGCAGACTTTTAATTTACCTCGGGTTACGTTTGGCCAGCACTCCCGAACGAACATAATGGCCGTCGCGCTAAACCTCGACCTTATTAATGAAGCTTCCGGCTTTGAGCAATCGGGAATTCTCGGCGGCAACTTTCTGAAGAACTACCGGATGACCTTCGATTTTAAGAATTCGCGGGTCACATTTCAGTCGGTCAGGCCGGAGTAGGAAAAGGGGAAAAGGGGAAAAGGGGAAAAGGGGAAAAGGTGAAAAGGTGAAAAGGAAGTTACCTTGTTGCCTTCCATTATGTATCGCTCTTTATTCTGGGGTTTCGATGAAAGTTTCCTTATATCTTGAAACGTCGGTGATCGGGGCGTATCTCGACAATGACGAGCCGTTTCGGCGCGATCTGACGATTCGCTGGTGGGAGCATGAGTTGAGCGAATATCGGGCGGTGAGTTCGCTGTTAGTACAGAGAGAGATCGAGCGGACGCACGAGCCGCACCGGAGCGGTTATCTCAATCTGCTCATGCCTCTCGAAAAGATCGAGATCACCGACGAGGTCGCGATACTTGCCGAAGGTTATATCGAGCGCGGTATCTTCGCCCGAAAATATCTTGCCGATGCGATCCATTTTGCGACGGCGTCATTTCACAAGATCGATTATTTTGTCACATGGAATTTTGGCCACATGGCAAATGTGCGTAAGCAGGCACGTTTGAGGTTGTTTAATGGCGGGGCTGGGTTTTTTGCTCCGACGATCGTTACGCCGGAGTTTCTCGTGCATACTGTTTAGCTCAGATCGAACAGTAAAAGAGCCCTGCATCCACGACGCAGGGCTCTTTGCTTATTCCGCACCGCAAATTCTACTGGATCTGGCCAGTCGTTTCGACAAATTTGGGTAAGGAAATCGCCTGATTTAAATACACGCCGAACTCTGTGCCGGATTTGACCTCAGCCTCAGGGCCTTTGAGCAGCATTTCGCCCAAGAGTCCTGCTCCTGCACCGGCGATGGCTCCGATCGCGGTCGATTTGCCGCCACCGACTATCGCACCGAGTATCGCTCCGCCCGCAGCACCGCCGCCGATAAAGATGATCTTGCGATTTTTCATCTTGTCGCCGCTGACGCCGCCTTCGTTGTCGCTGGCGCTCTTGTTGGCGTCGAGATCGGTTAGCGAGCCGTTGATCGTACGCGAAATGCCGTTTGGGAGCTTGACCGAAATAAAGCTCGCATCGATCTCGCCCGGCTTGCCGCCTTTAGCCGCCATTTTTACCGAGTTGACCTTGCCCGTGAGCGTACTGCCCGTCGGGATCACCACGACTCCGTTATTTGAGTAAACCGGCTCGGTGACGGTCACGGTGAACGTATTGCCGACCTTTGCCGTCTTTGAGCTGATCGTCTGATTCATGCGAACACGCATGATCGTGCCTGTATCAACAGCGTAAACAGGAATGGCCGGTTTTACGGCAACCGGCTTCTTAACGACCGGTTTTTTCTTTATGGTTGGTTTCTGGGCCGACGCGGTTCCGGCCCCTAGTAATAGCAATGTTCCCAAAAAACCCGCGATGCTCTTTGAATTAATATATTTTTTCATGACCCTTATCTCCTCTCGATCGATGGCAAAAAAACGAACAACCGCCGAACTTTTCGGCAGCCAATTCGAATCTTTTAACGCCATTTTAGTTGCAACAAAAACACGTGTAATCGCAATCAAATTCGTATATCAAGAATACACCTCGAACGAGGTTAAAAAAAGTTGCGAAATTCTTGAAATCGCGAGCTATTAGATGTTTACCTCAAGCGTACAGAAAGTTCTACAATCTCCAATCTCGCTTAACCCCCGATGTAAAAATCGGGGGTTAAGTTCTTTAAGAGAGAGGTTTAACAAGTTATAACAGGAGTTCAGACGATGCATTTAGCCGCCCCAACCCTTCTTCTCTTTGGCCTGAATTTGCTCGACGCCCTGCTGACCATTGTGTGGGTCCGCAGCGGTGTCGCGACCGAAGGGAACCAGTTGATGGCGACTTTGCTGGATATCGGCAACGGCCCTTTCCTCGGTGTGAAAATCGCAATCGGCGTCGTGGCGGCGGTCGTGCTGATGCGCTGGGGTAGCAAGCCGCTGGCCCGATACGGCCTTGCCGTCGCACTCGCGGTATATATCGGTTTGATGGGAATACACCTATTTACCGGTCTCGCGGCGTTTGGAATCGTGTCGAATACGACGGTGTATGATATCGCCGAACTTCCACAGCAGTTTTTCGCGCTAGTCAGGTAGATCAGTTGCACACAGGTTTGAATCGTCCCCAGGTTTCTCGACGAAACATGCGGACGATTTTTTTCGTAACTTATTAACAACGCGGGCCTATTTTCGGATCATCAAAGACGCGTAATATTATTTTAAGCGGAGAAAATTAGCTGTATGTACAAGAAAAATCTTTATCAGATCTCGGCTCGGCAGATCCTTCTGCTTGCGTTTGCATCGGCTTTGATCGCGGTAGGTGCGACGGCACTTGTTTACAATCTCACGCGATTCTGGGAAGAGAATAATGACTCGACC
>JBEBGA010000396.1:0-2594 GCA_040081695.1 Pyrinomonadaceae bacterium | reverse complement strand
GCGACGCAATGTGATCGGCTGCGATCTCAAAAGCGGAGAGGTTGTCCGCGATCTCTCGGAAGTCTGCAAAAGGGATTGTGTCACCGGGGCGAAGCCGGACGAATGAGGGCGGAACAGATTTCAGCGTGCGCTTTCGAACCATGTTGATAACTAAGCACGGCTTTGCAGCAATGTCAAATAGGGTCTTGCAAAGCTCTGTGGATTATGTATATTGAGGCTATCGAAACACACGATAGCCTAGGAGGACAACATGGACGACTACGAAAACGACGGCAGCTATTGGCCCCAAGGCACCGATTGGGGTGTCGAGGACGAACAGCAATAATGGAGGGGCTTCGGCCCATCCCCACTCTCAATCAACAAGAGGCCCGTTAACCCCACAACAGATGGTAGGCTAGGCTGCCAAACGTCAGCGCCGCCATGAGCAATAAATAAATCTTGAACCTCTCGCTCATGGGATCAGCCCTTTGAGAAAGTTCGCGACCCCCGGCAGCTTGTCTTGCAATAGGATGAACAGCGTCATCATGACCCCGAGCAGTGCGCGCTCTAATAGATTGAGCTTTAGCAGGTGGCGCTCGTGGATCTGAAAATGCTCCTCGTGGTGCTCCCCGTGCTGGCCTTGCGTCACTTCCAGCTCTGTCAGCCGGTGTTCCAGCTCTTTCGTCCCGTGCTCCGAGGGAGATTGCCAGGGCTGAGGCGAGTTTGACCAGGACGGCTGTGGAAAGTTGCTCATGGGCCATTGGCCTTATCCCTTGGCTTTGTTCTGACCGTAGGCACAACCCCAGGCCGGCCGGGATTTGTTCGACGCTTCGATTTGGGACGCTGTACCATCGGTTATTTGGTCGGACTTGGAGACGGTCTGGTGGCGCCAATCAGCGCACAGCTTGTCAGCAGTCACTACAACTGTCTTTGAGCAGCCGGTCAAAAGACCCAGGCTTGCGGCTAGCAGAGCGCACTTTGTCATTCGTTTCATTTGCAGCCTCCCCGGCTTTTTCAGAACGCTGCACAATTTTGATTTCACCTTTTTTCTCGTAGTGCCGGGCGAACCCGAACCAGCTCACTCCGCAGATGGCGACAATGAGGGCGCCACGGGCAAGCCACGAATGAAGAATCGAGAAACCTGGGGATAGAACGCGACCCACAGAACTGACAGCCCCAAGGGTGCCGAGACCCAAAGAGGCAAGCCTTGAAACCAAGCCCAGAATTGCCATAGTGTTTCTCCCGTGAATTGCCAGTAGGACAGATCGGTCACGGTATTTGTGATCGCGTCCGGAACTGGCGGAATAGATTGTGTGATGGTTTCTACGGCTGTTTTTGCCGCTTCCGGCTCAGAGGCGGCCACAGCAGCACCAGCGCCTGCCGCCGTAGCGACCCTGGCCGGGGCAGCAATTTTGATTGCGGCCTTGGTGGCCTCTGCGGCACGCTCTGTGAGCGAAATGCCTGTAGCAGGGTAGTATTTAGTATCCAGTTGCATATGGGGGCTATCCCACCCCCAATCGATTCCATATTGGCACTTCACACCGCAGTCATTGGATGCCTGCTTGAAGGCGTCGGCAATCGCTTTCATCTTCTGCGGGGCGTAGGTCGCCTCTACGTCGGCAACGTCAACGGCATGGCCGGTAAGGTGCCGGCTGTTGAGCGTCCGGCTTGCGCCCTTCTTGACCAGCTCGCGTTGGCGTTCCTTGGATCTCAGGCCCTCAGTCACGATAAAGGGCGGCCCGATCTCTGCCGCCCTCTCCACTACTTTGATCAAATCAGGGTGTACGCCTTGAAGCCTTGAACGGCTTCTTGCAGACAGGCCCTTAGGCCCATCCGCAGCCGGGATTGTAAACGTCATCTATCGTCCCCCGTATTGTGCGAGGATGTTGTTTAGGAGTTCGTCGTCTGTAGGTTGGTCTTGACCGAGGAGGCCGAAGGGAGCTGTTGCAGGATTAGAAAACAACTGTTCTCCTGTCGTCGCAGAGCGGACGGTGTTGGGTTTCACGACCTGATAAATCTGCCCGGTTCTTTCCCCGAGAGCCCAAGTCCAATCAACCGCATCAGCACCGGCTTTGCGAGCCGCCTCTATTGCTGTGGGAGACTTCGCTTTTTTCCAAAACTCCCACCAGAGAGGCACTTGCATACTGAGATCAAGATCACCCAGCTTGACGATATTTTGGAGATCGGCATCGACAGGGATCACATTGGGGTTCGGCCCCTTCGTGGCATATTGGCCAGCAAAATCCGGGTTGGTCGCAATCCAGAAATCGTCGGTGTTGGCCTTGTCGAACACCTGACCAGTCCCGTGATAGCCCCGAATGGGTTTACCTTCTCCCATCCTCACCGCATTACTAGCGAGGGCATTCTCCGCGTTGTCCATCGCGTTGATAATTCCAGGCGCTAGAGCGGATTCTTTGGGGTTGGAGTACAGACCCTCTTTCCGGCTAAGAATATTCGAGGTCAGCCCGGAGCCGAACCGGTCACCCTCAATACCGAGATGTTTTTCGGCTTGCCTACGGCTCAGAAAGCGCCCGCTGCTAGTTGCAAACCCATCCTCGATGTCGGGTGATCCAAGCAGCTCGGCGGGAATGCCGGCTTCATCTGCGGCCAAGGCA
>JBEBGA010000395.1:0-2602 GCA_040081695.1 Pyrinomonadaceae bacterium | reverse complement strand
TGACGCTCGACGCCGAAGGTTTCTTTGCACCCGAGCTAAAACGCCCGATACCATTTCTGCCGAGGCGGGTCGGGGTGGTCACCTCGCCGACGGGTGCGGCGTTTCACGACATACTTAATGTGCTGACGCGGCGGGCAAAGTCGGTGAGTATTGTGCTTGCTCCGACGTTTGTGCAGGGCGAAGGCTCGGCGGATAGTATTCGCCAAGCGGTTGCCGATCTCAATGCTTATAACCTCACTCTAGATGCCGCGAATATGATCGATGTCCTCATAGTTGGACGCGGCGGCGGTTCGCCGGAAGATCTTTGGGCGTTTAACGACGAGGCTTTGGCTCGTGCGTTGAGGATGAGCGAGATACCTGTGATATCGGCCGTCGGGCACGAGATCGATTGGTCAATATCCGATCTGATCGCCGATCTGCGGGCGGCAACGCCTTCGGCTGCGGCTGAGATGGTCGCGGGCCGCGAAGAAGACATTATCCGGGGCCTACATCTGTGCGAAGACCGGCTGGCAGGTTTTATGGAACGCCAAATGTATGAGGCTGCGATCCGCGTTGATAATGCGTCGCTCGCCTTGCGGACGAGTTTTACATCGGGTGTACAGTTGGCACAGATGCGGTTTGCAAATGTTGCCTCACGGCTAACTCCTGCAACGCTAAGAGCAAAGACCGTCGCTGCGGCAAATTCCCTCGCAGTGCTCGACCAGCGGCGTGTAACCGCGACGCAGCATTCGTTCAAAACAAAGACCGAGGCGTTGAATGTTCAGATGGCAAAGCTCAACGCCCTGTCGCCGCTTGCGGTGCTGACACGCGGATATTCGATCACGCAGGCCGCGGACGGGCAGGTTTTGCTCGATGCCGGACAGGTTAAAAAAGGTGATAAATTGAAAATTCGCCTCAAACGTGGAAAACTGGACGCCGAGGTTTTGTCATCTGAATTGTAATGTCGAAACGTGTATTCGCTATCGCCGGAATTGTTTTATTGTTGATCCTGGCGGTCGTCGGGCTCAGCAGTTTTTTGTATTATCAGAGCCTCAAAGACACGCCGCAGTATTCGTTGGCACTGCTTGTTGATGCTGCCAAACGTGACGATAAGGCCAATATAGATCGGCTCGTTAATATTGATACGGTGGTCGATGATTTCGTCCCTCAGATCACGAATAAGGCCGTCGAAATGTACGGCCGCGGGTTGCCGCCGGCGATTATCGGCAAGGTGGCAAAGCTTGCAACCCCTCTGTTTCCGGCGTTGAAACAGCGAGCGAGGGCTGAGCTGCCACGGGTCATCCGTGACCGGACAGAGAGGTTTGGCAACGTGCCGTTTTTTGCGATGGTATTGGGGGCTGAGAAATACCTCGATATCACCGTGACGGGCGATACCGCGTTGGTCAAAAGCAAACTGCCCGAGCATACCCTCGAGATGACTATGCGGCGAATTGACGGGCGTTGGCAGATCGCGGGTGTCAAAGACGAAAAGCTTGCGACGGATATTGCACGGGCCGTCGGGCAGCAGATCATCACGATCGCGATCGGCGGGTTGAATAAAGAATCGGCAGAGACGCTTGGGGTCGGAAATCTGGCGGACCTGCTCAGACAGGCCGAGGAACTTGTAAGGTAGTTATGGAAAAATCTTTCGAAACGTCACTGATCGAATTAGAAGAGATAGTAACAAAGCTCGAGGAGGGCGATCTGCCGTTAGAAGAGAGCCTCGAGCTTTTTGAAAAGGGTATTAGCTTGTCGCGGTCTTGCCGTGAACGTCTGACGAACGCCGAGCGGCGGATCGAGATCTTGATAAAAGACCCCGACGGCGGATTTACCGCCGAAGAGATGGAACCGGACAGTCTGCGTGATTAATTCATCGCCACCATGACGGCGATCGCTCCGACCAGTACGAATACAAAGAGACTGATCGCACCCATGTAGATCGCTATCCCGACCGTATTATCTTTGCCTGATCTGCCGTTAAACTTTTTGCCGCACGCCGGACATTTGACGTGCGTCAGCAGTTTAGGGCCGATGAGACCGCCCCACCAGGTGAAGTTTAGTATTTGAGCGTGTGTGTCCCCGCACTGGGGACACGGTGCATAAGCCGTCATCATCTTTATCGGCGTGAGCTAAATATGCTCAGGATATACCAGAACAACAGAGCGACGCTGGCAAATAATGTCAGAGCAGCGGCGACGTGTTGTTTTGTGTTGAAACGATGCAATACCTGCGATGTCTGATACAGGATCGACGTGCCCGCAAATGCGACCATGATAAATGCAAAGACATTTCCGAGCGTAAATCCAAAGATCGCACTAGCGACGATAAATCCCAAAGCGGCAAATCCGCCGATACCGAGGATAGGTGCAAGCCACGAAAAATCGCTCCTTGTTACAAAGACGGTGAATGTCAGCCCGGCAAACAGGCCAAGCGACACGATGCCGGCCTTTAGGATTACTCCCGGATCACCCGAATAATAGGCAGCCATCACGAGCAGCGGTACGAAAACGACCGCTTCGGCAAGGATAAAGAGGCCGAGCCCCATATATTGAACTGCCTGCGAAGTTTCAGACACCGCCCAGCGGTTGGACAGATACGAGATACCCATAAACAAGCCTAGGAC
>JBEBGA010000394.1:0-2620 GCA_040081695.1 Pyrinomonadaceae bacterium | reverse complement strand
CCCCCCCCCCCCCCCCCCCCCCCCTTTTTTAATTATCCGGCCACCCCCTATATCTACCCCCACCACGCATGGTGGGCCGCGTCAGTTGTTTATAAGCGACCGCTTGTATTCTTAATGCACACGCCGGGGGGCGAGGCGGTCTCGCGCATTGCGATGGCCGAGATCGCCAAAGTGTTTCCGGGCAAGCCGATACGCTACTTTGCCGTGACCCATCATCATGACGACCACGCTGGCGGCGTCCGGACGTATATTGCCGAGGGCTTCACGATGCTCGGCCTACCGGGCGAAAAGACGTTCTTTGAGAAGGTAGCTAAGAGCGTATTCACGATCGATCCTGATTCACTTTCTCAGAATCCTAGTTCGCTCAAGTGGGAATCCATCACCAACCGCAAGCGCATTCTCACCGACGGCACGACGACTGTCGAGCTTATCGATATCGGTCCCGGCGGGCACACAGACGAAATGTTGGTCGCGTATCTGCCGAATGAGAAACTCGTTTTCCAAGGCGATCTGCTCAATCGTCCGGCTAACAACGACCCGGCGACGATCAATGCGTCGACCGTGCTTTTTGCCAAATGGCTCGAGGCAAGCAAATTCGATGTCACGCGTGTGATCGGCGTTCACGGGCCGCCGTCCACCATCGAGGAACTCAGAAAAGGCGTCGCAGAACGCAAACCCTGATTTTTAACTTTCGAAAGTCGCGCTACAATCTAAAGCATTCTTAGTTCCAACCGGAGGCTTTTAAAAATGAAAAGAATGCTGGCGGCGATGCTCGCCGTTTTTTCGCTTACAAATGCGGCGTTGGCCGTCGATATGAGCAAAGAGATCGATGCCGCGACGGCAAAGATCATGTCGAAGGTGATCGAGTGGCGGCGGCACGTGCATCAATACCCAGAGCTCGGCAATCGTGAGATCAAGACTGCAAAATACGTCGAAGATCACCTGCGAAAGCTCGGTATGGAGGTACGTACAGGTGTTGCCAAGACCGGGGTCGTCGGCATCCTCAAAGGATCGCAGCCCGGCCCGGTGATCGGTCTGCGAGCTGACATGGACGGCCTGCCCGTTACCGAGCGCAACTCGCTGCCGTTCGCCTCAAAGGAAACTACGGAATACAACGGACAGAAGGTCGGCGTGATGCACGCCTGTGGCCATGACACGCACGTCGCCATGCTTATGGGCGCTGCTGAGGTGCTGTCCGGGATGAAGGCCAAGCTCAAGGGCACCGTAGTTTTCATCTTCCAACCAGCCGAAGAAGGACCGCCGGCCGGTGAAGAAGGCGGCGCATCGTTGATGGTCAAGGAAGGCGTGATGAACAATCCGAAGATCGATGCGATCTTTGGAATCCACATAAATTCGCAGACCGAGATCGGGAAGATTCGTTATAAATCAGGCGCGACAATGGCGGCAGCTGATTGGTTCGAGATCAAGATCAAAGGTAAGCAGACGCACGCAGCGTATCCCTGGGATGGTGTCGATCCGGTCGCTGTCGCGACGCAGATCTACACTGGATTGCAGATGATCGTGTCACGGCGTTCGAATCTGCCAAAGGCTCCTGTTGTAATTACCGTCGGGCGCATTAATGGCGGAATTCGCGAAAATATCATTCCTGAAACACTTTCTATGGCCGGCACCATCCGCACCCTGGACAGCGAGATGCAGAAAGACACCCACGCCAAGATTCGCTCCACGGCAAAAAGCATCGCCGAGAGTATGGGTGCAACGGTTGAGGTGACGTTTGATACGAAGACCCTTGTCACATACAACACGCCGGAATTGGTCGAAAAAATGCTGCCTTCGCTACAGAAAGCAGCCGGAAAGGAAAACGTTATCGCCGCCGAATGGGTAACCGGTGCCGAGGATTTTTCATACTTCGGTGAAAAGGCGCCGTCATTCTATTTCTTCGTCGGCGGAATGCCGAAAGGGAAGCCCGTAAACGAGGCCGCACCACATCACACACCTGATTTCTTCATCGACGACAGCCGTCTGGACGTAGGCGTGAAGGCGTTTTGTAATATTGTTTTTGATTACGGTGGATAGACAAAGCTTGCTGAATGTACACAATTTGACCTAACATGTACATCGGAGTTCAGTATGCCAAATATAAAAACAGCGACACCTCGTCGAAACAAACACTTTATTCTCGATCAGGTTCAGCTGACCAAAGCAAAGAACATTTTAGGAGCTAAGACCGAGACGGAAACTATCGACCGGGCTCTTGAAATAGTTATTTCAGAGACCACTAAAAACCGCGTTGCATGGGAGGCTCACAATGATTTCATACAAGCGGGTATGAGAGATGGGCTTGTTCTTGAAGATGTTTTTGGGCATCTAGATAAGGAATAGTTGAAAGGTCTTTTCTTCGACACATCGGTCTATATTCAGGCGTGGCGAGATCAGCAAACTGCCGATCTAGGTTTGGCTGGCCCGGCTACAATTGTCGGCAACCAGCCCGTCTATCTCAGTTCGGTAGTTCTCCAGGAACTTTACATCGGAGCTTCCCAAAAGAATTCCAAAAAAGCCATTAACTCGATCGAGAAGCGTTTTCGTGGCGTCGACAGGCTAGTTACCCCAAATTTGTCAGATTGGATCTTCACCGGACAAGTTCTCTCGAAAATGGGGC
>JBEBGA010000393.1:0-2624 GCA_040081695.1 Pyrinomonadaceae bacterium | reverse complement strand
CGCCAAGATCGAAGCCGTCAGCGGCAACAACGTTCGCGTACGGTTCGGCAACATGGACAATCAAGTCGTGACGCTGCCGGTCAATTCGCCAAAGCTAAAGATCGGCAACGCTGCCCGCAATCCGCTCGAATCGATCCCGCCCGACGCGATACAGAAAGCGTTTATGAACGAAGGCTCGCGGTTCGGCAATGCGGTACGGTATTTTGCTCCTTTCTTCGATCCGCAATTTACCGAAGGCGGTGCACCGGTTCCCGACTCGGCTCAATGGAAACAAACCGTCGCGGAGCTTGCCGAGCTTGACGGGCTTTGCAACACCCGGTTTCGCGGCCTGACGGATTACACCTCTCCGGGATACATTCGCAAAGGTTCGACCGATTACCGTTTTGGCGTGTGGTGTCAGATCGCGGCAAACCGCGTCTCGCTTGAGAAAAAGGCGAGAGTCGGTGTCGTTAAAACGCTCATAAATCTTGGCTACACCGACGAGAACCTCAGCTACGGATTTAACGAACCGGACAATCCCGTCCGTTGGGAAACGCAGCAGCTTATCTGGGAGCGTGATAAATGGCGTGCAGAAAAGATCGCATGGCTGCGTCCGAAATACGCCGCTTATAAAACCGAAGTCCCCGCAGACGCGACCGCAGCAGCCGAGGCCAGAGCGGATCAGTTAAAAGCAATTGTTTTGCGTGACGCCCCAAACCGCTCTTATAAACAGCCGCCATACCGCGACCCCGGTGTCGAATCCGTCGTCAAAGCCGCTCTCGCCAAAGAATATCCCGGTGCACAGGTTATGAAAATCGGTCTCGATTACACAACTTGGGTAAAGCGTCAGAGCCTCGATTACGTCGCGAGCGACGATCTGTTTCGCTATTACCGGGTGAGCTACAACTCTTACAAACGCGGCACCGTGCTGCTCAAAATTCCAAACCGCCCGCTCTGCCAAATGCAGGATTTCGTCGTCGGCCTAAGCGGTGGCAAGATCGTTCCCGCCGGAGTCGGCGGCAGCGGAACGTTTATGCGTTGCGAATAACAGTGGGCATCCCACAATTTGCCCTCACGCGCCTTTTTCGGCATACTTTTTACTTGTCTTCATAAAGAACCCACCCGCTCACGCAGGCGGTTCTGACAGTTTTTATGCCTAACACACCAACACCTAACGCCAGTTACAGCCTTACACTTCGCGTAAAGATACAGAATCAGCCCGGCAAGCTTGGCGAGATCACTACGGCCATTGGAAAGGCCGGCGGCGATATCGAGGGCATTGATATCGTCAGCGTCGGCAAAGATTATCTGATCCGCGACATTACGGTAAATGCCGCGAGCGAGCATCACGACAAAGAGATCGTCGAATCGGTGCAGAATATCGACGGCGTCGAGGTCGCGAACGTCAGCGACCGCACGTTTTTGATGCATCTCGGCGGCAAGATCGAGACGGTTTCGAAAATGCCTCTGAAAACGCGCTCGGACCTGTCGATGGCATATACTCCGGGCGTCGCACGCATCTGCGAGGCGATCCATAAGGACCCCGAAAAGGCGTATAACCTGACCATTAAAAAGAACACCGTCGCCGTCGTATCGGACGGAACGGCTGTGCTGGGCCTCGGCGACATCGGCCCGGCGGCCGCGATGCCTGTGATGGAGGGCAAGTGTCAGTTGTTCAAAGAATTTGGCGGAGTGGATGCGTTTCCCATCTGTCTCAATACCAAGGACCCGCACGAGATCATCGAAACGATCAAAAATATCTCGGTGGCGTTTGGCGGGATAAACCTTGAGGACATCTCGGCTCCGCGTTGCTTTGAGATCGAGGAGCGGCTGATACAGGAGCTCGATATACCAGTGTTTCACGACGACCAGCACGGCACCGCTGTCGTCGTGCTAGCGGCGCTCATTAACGCCCTCAAGATCACCGGCAAGCGGATGGAGGACATCAAGCTCGTCGTCAACGGCATCGGCGCGGCGGGTGTTGCGTGCAGCAAGATCGTGATGGCCGCCGGCGTCAAGAACATCATCGGCTGCGACACGACCGGTGCGATCTACAATGGCCGCAGCGAAAATATGAACTGGGTCAAGGATTGGTACGCCCGCAACACCAACCCCGACGGCGAGCAAGGCACGATCCACGAGGTCATCAAGGGAGCGGACGTTTTCTTTGGCCTCTCAGCCCCAAACCTGCTGACGCCCGCCGACCTCGACACAATGGCAAAAGACCCGATCGTCTTCGCGATGTCAAACCCGACGCCCGAGATCATGCCCGAGGACGCCGCCGGACACGTCGCCGTAATGGCGACCGGACGCTCGGATTATCCAAACCAGATCAATAACGTCCTGTGCTTTCCCGGCATCTTTCGCGGGGCTTTGAATTGCAGGGCTTCGCGAATAAACGAAGCGATGAAACTCGCAGCCGCCCACGCCATCGCCGACATTATCGGCCCCGACGAACTGCACCCCGATTACATAATCCCGTCAGTATTCGACCGACGCGTCGCCGAAGCAGTCGCCGAAAAGGTCGAAGCGGCAGCATACGAAACCGGCGTCGCCCGCCGAATGCGTTCAACATCAGATACGGAGTTTCATGTTACTGCGAGTTGAGCTAACGGGAGTTGGTAGTAGTTTTATTTAGTAAAGGT
>JBEBGA010000392.1:0-2633 GCA_040081695.1 Pyrinomonadaceae bacterium | reverse complement strand
GACCGGCGAGGTAGCAAAGTTTGCCAGCGGTGTATCCGGCTCGACTGAGCAATGGCAAACGCAGATCGTGCAGATCGACCGGCTTGACGTCAATACAGTCCTTGTCGAAACGAATACTACCGTTAAGCTTCTCACTCGTAATCCTGAAACAGGAACGGCGGTCTATCGCCTAATTAAGACGGGCACCGGATGGAAATTAGCTGGTGTAGAAATGTTTGAGGTGAGATAAATTATGAAAATTAGATATGGCTTTTTAGTGATATCGGTTATTTTGTTTGGTACGGCACTAACGACCGCAGCTCAGAAGAAAGCGAAACTGGGCAAAGTTTGTGGCGATCCAACAGCGGCTTGTAAAGGCCGTGAGAATTTTCAGCCATTCGATCTTCCGTTCGATACCGGTAAGAATTTTGTAATATACGAATCGGAAAAATTTTATGGCATTGTCCTTAAAAGCGTAAAGTTAAAAGACTGGGGTGATTGCGAGTCTCCGAGTTTTACTGAATCTGAACGCATCTCGGTGCAGGAGCTTTTCCCTCGAAACAAAGTTTTTGCTCTCAACTGTGTCGAAACCGGCCTTAATTATTACACGGGCGTTGCCGACCAGACCGCTTTTATTGGCGTGTATGCCGGCCGCACCTTGGCAGAGGCGAACAAATTCTTAAAAACGGTGCAGGCGACCGGGCAGTTTCCGGGCATCAAAGTGCGCAAGATGTCGATCGGTGTCAACGGAACATAATTTATGACTGTTTCAGAACGGGCCAAGCGGATAAAGCTGCTGATAATGGATTGTGACGGCGTCCTTACGGATGGCCGTCTTTATTTTTCTGCGGCGGGTGAGGAGTTAAAGGTCTTTCACGCACGCGACGGGCAGGGAATTGTCGAGTGGCATCACGCGGGCAATAAATCCGGCATCATCTCCGGGCGAAACTCGCAGATCGTCGAGATGCGAGGTAAACAGCTCGGGATCGAGTTCATCTATCAGGGAAGAAAGGAAAAGGTCTCTGCCCTCAATGAAATGATCCTTGAGGCGGGCGTTCTTCGCGAGGAGACAGCGTTTGTCGGCGACGATACGCCTGATGCTGAGGTATTTCCATTCGTGGGCCTTGCGGTGGCCGTAAACGATGCTCATGACGCGGTCAAGGCTGCTGCTCATCATATTACTAAGGCCGACGGCGGCCGTGGGGCGGTACGGGAAGTGATAGATCTATTGATCGATGCTAAAAGGTAAGGGATAAAGAAAGGAAGAATCTGTGAAAAAGATCGTTGTAGTTTTGTGTTCGATCGCTCTGTTGCCGTTGAGTGTTTTTTGTTATGGCCCAAAAGGGCATGCCCTTGTTGGTGCGATAGCGGATATAAAGCTACAGGAGAATCAAAAAGCCGCAGCTAAAGTTTCACAGTTATTAGACGGCCTGACGCTTGAAAAGGCTGCGAATTTGGCTGACTCGATCAAAGGTTGGGACGACTGCGATGGTGAAGGCGGTAAGTATTTTGTCGCCGGCGGAAAGCGGATCAACGAGGAGTTGCGGGCATTTGTCGCAGCGAATGCCTGCGACAGTGAGTTTGACCACCATCAGTATCACTACACAGACGTGCCGGTAACCGGCAAGGAAAAGTATAAAGACGGCAAGATCGGCCGTTCGGACAAAGATATTGTGCACATGATCGCATATTGCATCAGGGTGCTCGGCAATAAAGAGCCGCAGCCAAACCCACGTGCGATAACTAAAACGGTCGCGATCATCCTACTTGCCCACTACCTCGGAGACATTCATCAGCCGCTACACGTTGGGGCTGAGTTCTTTAATGCCAAGGGAGAACCGTTTACGCCCTCTTATGGCAACAAAGGGTATGAAGACCAAGGTGGGAATAAACTCACGCTGTTTCTACTGGTCGACGGTAAGGCAAGGAGTCAGGAAAAATTTCACAGCTATTGGGATTCAAAGATCTTTAATGCGGCATACGGCGAAACCCCTATCTCGGAGATCGCTGCCGCAATGGCGGCGTCAGAACCCAAGCAATGGAAGTTGACCGGCAATCCTGATTCGTTAGCCGAGCAAATGGCAAACGAGATATTGCCGATCGCCCGCGAAGCACACAGCCGACTCACCTATTCAAAGATCGAAATAGACGAAAAAAGCTCCTACATAATAAGAGGACGAGCTACAGAAAAGCAGGTTGCCGGACAAGAATTGTATGCAATATGGTCTCAAGGCGTAGTCAAAGAAGAAATAAACAGGGCCGGTTGGCGGCTGTCCGCGATCCTCACAGCCCTGTTCAAATAGGCCTATTGCTGTTTTGTACTCAATAAAACCTCGCCGTTAACATTTTTGTTCTTTGCGGTTTGACAAAATTCCCCGCATTTAGGAAACTCATAAATTGCCGTTGAAGCTGAGTTTGACTTGGGCTTTGAAAAAAGTTTGAAATAAACGTGCTTTGCGGTTGACAGACAGATTCACATCTGTATAATCAGTAGTTTCGCCTCTGGAGAAGTTTTTAGGAGAGCGAAGTAAAAGAAGTTGATATTTGAAAACTGAATATGCGTGTCCATGTGTTAATTCGTATGAACAACAAAAAGTCCAACGGGCTGTAAAAAGCTTGGTTGGCAGATCAATATATTATTATTGATCCTATTA
>JBEBGA010000083.1:0-10095 GCA_040081695.1 Pyrinomonadaceae bacterium | reverse complement strand
GTGGCTTGAGACAAAAAAATCTCAGCTCCATGTCCGTGTTTTCCTCGCAAAATACCGTGGCTACACAAAATGTCCCGATTGTGAAGGCCTACGTCTGCGGCAAGCGGCCCGCGATGTGAAAGTCGGCGGGCGTTCGCTGCCCGAGATCGTCGAAATGTCGATCGCCGTCGCTCATGAGTTTTTTGAAACGCTCGAAATGGACACCGAGCGGGCTCAGATCGCAGACAAATTGTTATTAGAGATCCGACGCCGTATAAAATTCCTCGTCGAGGTCGGGCTCGATTATTTGACGCTTTCGCGGCTCGCGGCAACGCTTTCGGGCGGCGAAGCTCAGCGAATACAGCTTGCGACCAATCTCGGATCACTACTTGTCGGCACGCTGTACGTTTTGGACGAGCCGAGCATCGGACTGCACCCGCGTGACAATTCGCGGCTTATTAAGATCCTCGAAAACCTACGCGACATCGGCAACACTGTCCTCGTCGTCGAGCACGACGAAGAAACAATGCGGGCCGCCGACAACGTGATCGACATCGGCGTCCACGCCGGTGAGCACGGCGGCGAGCTGGTATATGCGGGTAATTTTGCAGGGTTGTTAAAAGACAAAACTTCGCTAACGGCAAAATATCTACGTGGTGACGCCGAGATCAAAGTACCGCAAAAACGCCGCACCGCGACAAAGCGAAAACTAGAAATAACCGGTGCCCGCGAGCACAATCTAAAAGATGTCTCGGTCGATATACCTCTCGATATGCTCGTCTGCGTGACCGGCGTTTCGGGTAGCGGTAAATCGACGCTCGTCCACGAAGTGCTCTACGCCGGCCTCAAAAAACAACGCGGCGAATGGAACACGCACGTCGGATTTTTCAAAGATCTAAAAGGCGGCGAGCATATCGACGACATCATCCTAGTCGATCAGTCGCCCATCGGCCGCACGCCGCGTTCAAATCCGGTGACATACATCAAAGCCTACGACGCTATCCGCGAGGTCTTTGCCGCGACAAATACGGCAAAGACAAAAGGCTATAACGCCTCGCATTTCTCTTTCAACGTCCCCGGAGGCCGCTGCGAGATCTGTCAGGGTTCGGGAACGGTGACGATCGAGATGCAGTTTCTCGCAGATGTAGAGCTGACATGCGAAGATTGTCGCGGGATGCGGTTCAAGCAGGAGATCTTGGACGTAAAATACAGAGGCAAGAATATTCACGAAGCCCTGCAATTGACGATTCGCGAAGCAATCTTGTTCTTTAAGGATGTCGCCAAGCTGACCTCAAAACTAAAGGTGCTCGAATCAGTCGGTCTCGGCTATCTGCGGCTTGGCCAATCTGCAACAACCTTGAGCGGCGGTGAGGCTCAGCGTGTAAAGCTCGCCTCGCATCTCGCGCAAAAGACCACCGCAAAGACGCTCTTTATCTTTGACGAGCCAACCACCGGCCTGCACTTTGACGATATCAACAAACTGCTTTCCGCTTTCCGTGCCCTCATCGATAGCGGCGGCAGCCTGCTCGTCATCGAGCACAACATGGACGTGATAAAAACGGCGGATTGGATCATCGACATCGGCCCCGAAGGCGGTGTAGGCGGCGGCGAGATCGTCGCGACCGGACCACCCGAGCAGGTCGCTAAAATCGCGCGTTCATTTACTGGACAATACTTAAAACAATATTTAGGCTAAACATGCCTCGAACCGTGTTATTATGCGGGGATGAAATACCAAGCCGTCGGCACAGTTGTTTTGCTTTTCATTATTTCGTTATCCGCCACCGCGCAGAATAAGGATGTGGTCCTGCAACAATATATCGCCTCCGAATCTATTTGTAAGGCATCGAGCAAGGCAGAAAATTGGGAAACCGCCGAGACGGAATGTAATAATGCACTGGCTGATGCGGTAAAACTGCCTGCCCGCTACAAACGCGAAAAGATGAACGCTCTTACCAATTACGGATTTGCCCTTTTTAGTCAGTCAAAATTTGATAAGGCTCAGGTAAATTTTTCAAAGGCCCTGACCATCGCGAAATCGTTCTTGACGACGAGCAGTACTGACCTCGGCTTTGCGTATTTTAATGTTGCCCGGGCATATCAGGGCATGGCATCGATCACAGGAAAATACATCGACCCCGCCGAAATTAATTATTTACAGGCCGAAAAGATATATCGCACCGCGTATAGCAAAGCCACTGACCCTAAAACAAAGGCAGACGCAAAGGAGCTTTTACGAAAACCCATTGTGCTGTTGAATTATATAGCGACCTTGCGTGGGGACGCGGCAAAGGTAAGGGCAACTGAGGCACGGCTCAAAGAACTCGAAGACCCAAAATAGTCAATCATCCCCAAATTTCTCACGCCAATAGGGTGCGATCTGTTTCATCACTTCGCAGTCACAATAGCCGCCGTTTTCGTTGAGCCAGTTGGTTATCTTTGGGAAATTCAGCCCGCGTTCCATCATAAAACGCATCGCGTACCGAAGCGTGTGGTCGCAGTCGGACTCGTACAGCTCGTCTTCGACACGGTCGAGCAGTTGGCTCACCGATTCCTGCCCGGCGGGCATCGCGTTGAGAAACGCCTCAAGCTGTTCGCCATTCATCTGCCCGAGATTCTCGATCTGTCGTTTACGTAAAATTGCCATAAGAACAGTTTGCCACAGAGAGCACAGAGATTATTAACCGCAGATGAATGCGGATGAACACAGATAAATAAAAATCGGATCTTAACTGCGTGTATTTGCGTTTATCTGCGGTTAATTTTCCTCTTCTTGGCTAAAATTCTGCTTCCGATACCCGTGACATCTCGCCGCGTTCTGCTTCCTCGATCTCACGCTGTCTGATGCCTTCGCGGCCGTCGTAGCTGAAAAATTTGGGAAAGAATAACGCCGAGCCGAGGACAGATGCCACGCAAAGAACACCTCCGGAAACGATCGCTGTTTTTACGCTAAAAGTCTCGGCGACGATTCCCATTTTAGCACTGCCAAGCATCGGGCCGGTCAGATAGCTCATCATTTCGATACTGGCGAGCCGTCCACGTAAATAATTTGGGATAGTTTGGTTCCATATCGCCCCGCGAAAGATGCCTGAGATCATGTCAAAAAATCCGGCTGCTGCGAGCAAGATCAGCGCTGGCACGAGACTATCTACGAGGCCAAAGAAAAATATCGCCACACCCCACAAAACAGCCGCACTGATGACCATCAGACCGTGACGATGGACGTTCTTTGTCCATCCAGATGTCGCACTAGCGATCAAAGCCCCGATCGCGATCGCCGCCGGAAAGAAGCCAACGTATTTATCGCCGTAAACCACAGCCAACGCCGGATAGAGTGCCTGCGGAAATGCAAAGAACATCGCCGCGATGTCGATAAAGTAAGTTCCGACAAGCTCTTGCCGCGAAAACGCATATTTCCATGCTTTCTTGATTCCGGAAAAGCTTGGCCTCTCAGCATTATCGGGAGACGGCACGCTCTGCAACATAAACACCGCGATCAGGGACGCCCCGAATGTTAAAAAATCAATACCGTACGCAACCGACGGACTTAATTGCGTAGCGATAACACCCGCAACCGCTGGTCCGACGATCATGCCGACCGAAAACCTTATAGAATTGAGAGCCATCACGGCAGACATCATTTCGGCAGGGATGACCTTTTGAATAAACGATTCAAACGCCGGACGCTGTATTGCCGCGAGCCCTGCGTGCAAAGCGACCGCGACAAAAAGTATCCAAATCTGCGGCTGTGACAACAGCGAATTCCCCAGCAAGATCGCCGTCACGACCGTCTGTCCCACTTCGGTGAACCGCAGCATTTTGCGTTTGTCCAAAAAGTCTGCGAGTGCCCCACCGACAAACGCGAGCACGACCATCGGGATAAATTCGGCGAGGTAAATATACCCGACCATCGCCGAAGACTGGGTCAGTTGGTACATCTGCCACGGCACAACAATAAATGTCATCATCGAGCCGAAAAACGACACAAGCTGGCCAAAGAACAACAGACGATAGTCGCGTGAGGCTTTTAGCGGCGAGAGATCAAGTAACATTAGGGTTTAACGTACTCCGTCCAGTGAAAAAGCCATGTAGC
Organism: Pyrinomonadaceae bacterium; assembly: GCA_040081695.1. Lineage (GTDB taxonomy): Bacteria > Acidobacteriota > Blastocatellia > Pyrinomonadales > Pyrinomonadaceae > OLB17. Next base: position 6,023 of record JBEBGA010000083.1, on the reverse strand, counting down.
GTAGGCATTCATAACAAAGGAAATTCCGCAGAGTATCCATTCGACAGGCGTGATACGTTTCGGAGCAGTTTCAAGCATTATGACAAATATCCATGGCAGCAGAACCATCGCGTAGCGATAGCCAAACTGCCACCCGCCCGAATTTCCATGTATCCAGAGCAAAAATGTCAACACCGCCACCGCCGCCCAGGCCGCGTATTTGAGCATTTTGTCCCGCGAACCAAATCTCCACAAAAGCAACAAAAACGGGCTACTCCATATTATCGAGCTGCTAAATCCGTTCGGCACGAGATACGGAAATGCCGCTTTCCATTCCCACGATTTAATGAGCATTTCCCACGCCTGCCGCGGAATGTAATACAGCGAAAATATACCGTGGTTGTACCATGGTTCAGCTAAAACACCCGGAATGCGCGAGTAACCAAAATCTGTAAATGAATGAAAGCGAACGTAATTGTAGATAAGCGTTGAGACTCCGAGGACGAACGGGACCACGCAAAACCAGGCAAGCCTGCGGATCTTGTCAGAACCCGAAGCTGTAGCGACGGGGTCCTTGTCCTCTTGAGTCGAAACCGATTTATCGACGCGGAATCCGGTCGGCACAACTCCCGGTTCTGACCGATACAACAAATACATAAAAACCGGGGCCGTCAACAAATTCTCCGTCCGATTGCCAAACGCCAATGCAAAGAAAAAGCCCGCGAGCAAAGGCCTGCGATCATAAACGGTGAAATAGATAGCCCCGATCTCGCCGACCATTGCAAACCCGAGCGCCAGTTGCCACGCACCTGTAAACGTCAGATTTGTCCACGCAAACGTCCCAAACAGGATCGCCATCGTCAACAATATCTGTCTCGACCGCGACACGTCATATTTCGCAGCGATCTTTAGCAACAAATAGCACGCGACGCCTGCAAGTATTGCCGCGATCCATGCTCCGGGCATTTGCGTGATAAATCCAATGGCTTTGATCAAGGCCGCGGGGATCATCGACAAAACCGCACCGAACGGAAACACCGAGTAATAAAATCCTTCGAACGGGACAAACTCATTGAGCCAAGAGGGCTGCGGCAGAGTAAACGCTATTTTTCCGTCAAGCAGATTCCCGGCAACGCGAAAGGTGTAATCGTAGTGATTTTGGGGGCGGGGATTTGAGTGAAAGTAAACGAGAGCAGTCAGAAAAGAGATCAACGCTATCAAGCGGCCGGAAAGCCCTCGCGGCTCGACGGCCTCTGCGTTCTCTGTGGCCTCTTCGGCTAATTTCTTCATGCGGCGTAGATCTTCAGCTTAAATTCATCATTCGCAATATAGATCTCCGGTTTGCGGCCCGAGAAGCGGTTTGATTGCCGCAGGATCATCGGCAGGCCGCCGTGCGGGACGCTGATGCCGTATTCGCGGCGGGTGAATATCGCGGAGATCTGCGGATTTAGCCGCTGCGTGATGCCGTAACGTATCGCGCGTGAGGCGGGCGGCGAGAAACCGTTCGTTCGTCGCGGGTTTATGATCTCGATCGAGCTGTCGTAAATATTGATCCGCGTGCGTATGTCGCGCAAAGCGAGATCGCGGTGCATGAGGGCATTTATTATCGCCTCCGACACAGAATAAAAATGATATGTCCCGCGTTGTTTGGCGACCTCGTCGGTCACGAGAGTCAGTTTTCGTTTCGGCTGCTCTTTTGCAAGATCCGTATAACGCTGAATAAAACCCATCACCATCTCATACTGCGTCAACAGATTTCCCTTTGCCTCTATCGCTTCGATCAACTGAGCGTTGCCGTTATCCCCAGAGAACCGAGCGACCGTCACATTCGAACGCGGCAGCAATTCGGCGACACGTTCGTTCTTGCCGAATAACAACAAAGCCGCGACAGTCGGAAAAAACTCATCCGTCGTACCGACCGCAAGCAGCAAGTCCTTTCGCAGAAAATCCGCCGTATTATAAAGGCTCCGGTTCGGAGCGTTGTCGTCAAATCCGCTTGCAAAAGACCACAGCAGAGCGTCGTCAAAATCCTCCTCGACCACTTCCTGCAAAGGGATGTTCTCAAAACCCAGGGGCCGCAGTTCGTCCAGCCACATCGAGAGTTCGGCCCGCGAAACCTCGCGTTTTTCCGCTCCAAAACGCAGATAAAAACGTCCGTCGCGGGTGCGGTACGGCTTTTTTCTGCCGTCTATATCCAGCGCAACGACGCGTTTGCCGCTGTCAAAAGCGATCGTATCGATCATCGGCACTATCGCCGGCACGATCTCTTCGCGGCAGATCCGCGTGAGTTCCTGCTGCACCCATTCGGGGTTCGAAACGCCCTCGATCCTGAGGTGATCGTTGACGCCAAATATGATCGTCCCGCCGTCGGTGTTTGCCAGAGCGACAATGCCCTGCGCGATCCGCTCCGAATTTGACAGCTTTACCTTGAGCTCAAGATAAGTGTCCTCACCGCCGCGGATCAGCCGCAGCAGCTCCGTCCGGGTCGTCGTCGGGGCCGACTGATTAACTAGATATTCCTGTAAGCTGGAGTCATCTGAGGATTCAAAACGCTGGGTGTGACGAAACTTTCTTCGCGGCATCAGTGTTTGGCGTACCTGTTTGTGTAAAGACGGCGACGCGACCGCCCGAGTGTTGGGAAGAAACACTACTGGTTTTCAAACATTCGACAAAACTATTGAAACATTGAAACGTGAAATTGTAAATTTCAACGTGCCTACAAACTACTAATTAGCGGCGGGTGCGGATTAAAACGGTTAGAATGGCCGCCTGAATCGTAGCGAAGGAGAGGAAAATGAAGGACGCGGCGATGCGGATCTTGGCGTGCTGTTCGGCGGTCGGGAACATTTCTAAGGAACCGTTAAAAATTGCGACGACAGATAAGACAATCGGCACAATCAGCACTACAACCAAGGCCAACAAAACCAACCTAAACCCTTTGCCCACTCCGCTCATACTTGTTGAACGGTGATCCGGTATCGGACGTGCACAATCGGCTATTTACATTGCTCATCGGATCCACGGAACACGGCTGATTCGATGATGCGTTGGCTGGCGGTTTGGGCGTCGGGGTTGTCTTTGGGATAGAGCGTCAGGACGGCCCAGACGCGGCTGTCGGTGCCGGTTTTGAAGATACAGCAGCCGCGGACCTCGTACGGTTTGCCGTTGCGGGTAAATGTGCCGTTGTATTTTGCGTTTGTGTCGGTACGGATATCGAGCGTGTAGTTGAGATCGGGAACCTGGCGTTTGAGAGCGGCCATGCTGGTGTCGGCAAGCTCTTTGATGGTGAATTTTCTCTTGCCGGTCGGCACCAGCTCGCTGTACGAAGAGTTAAAGCCCATCTCGTCGTACGAATGTATGTGCATGGCCGAAAATACCGATTTATAGCTCGCGGGCAGCGGCGGCGTCTGGTCTTTTGGCTCCGCGGGCAGATCAATTTTGATGTCAGTGCCCGCTAGGTCGTACGTTTTCCATTCTTTACCTGTGAGCGTGAAAGTTTTTGGCGCGTCGGTAATGACGGGCGGCTTTTCCTTGTCTTTATTAGCCAGTTCGCTGATCTGTTTGCAGCCCAAAACCGCCGCGAAAATAAGGATGATAACCGGTAGTAATTTTGTCTTTGCCGTCATAGTGTCTGATCCTCCGCGAGGGAAATGTAACACGAATCGTTAGACGGGACAATCGAGGCGTTGACAAGCGGGCGTTTTCGTCCGATTATTATGCAGCGCTATGGCAGACGCCAACCACACGATCGCATACATAGGACTCGGCTCAAATCTCGGCGACCGAGCCGGAAATTTGCTGCTCGCTGTGCGTGCGCTGATGGAGGCCAGTTTCTTTGTCAACAAGCTCTCGGCGATCTATGAAACCGAGCCGCTTGAGATCGAAAGCGATGTCAATTTTTTGAACATGGCCGCCGAAATACACGTGACCAACGTGAGCGCTTCGCAAATGATGGCCAGGCTGCTGCGGATCGAATACCTGCTCGGGCGGCGTGACAAGACCGTCAAAAAGCCACGCACTGCAGATCTCGACATACTCTTTTTTGGTGATCAGCAGATGACATCCGAATTCATCACGCTGCCGCACCCGCGGCTTCACCTTCGCAAATTTGTCCTAGTCCCGCTCAATGAGATCGCACCAAACTTTGTCCACCCGATACTACAAACCGAGGTCGGCGAACTGCTGGCAAAAGTCGATGACACGAGCGAGGTAAAACGATGGAACCCGAACTTTGACATCGCCCGCGAACTCGCCGCAAATAGCTAGACTAAATGCACATGAACGGCTATTCTTGTTAGAACTTTATGGCATATCTTCAACCCGACAAAGAGGGCAAAGTTTACCTGCCGGCCATCCGTGCGGCCAAGGAACGCGGCGAAAAACTCGTCTGTCTTACCGCGTACGATTACCCGACCGCCCGCATCGTCGATGAGGCCGGCGTCGATATGATCCTCGTCGGCGATAGCATGGGAAACGTCATACACGGCTATGGCAACACGATTCCCGTGTCGCTGGACGAGATAATCTCTGCCTGCATAGCCGTAAAACGCGGCACCGAGCGGGCGATGGTCATCGCCGATATGCCTTTTGGCACATATCATGTAAATGAGGACGACAGCGTAAAAAATGCCTTGCGGCTGATGAAATATGGCGGCGCAGAAGCGGTGAAACTTGAGGGGGGCCGCAACCGTGTCGAGCTGGTCAAACGGCTTGTAAACGAAGAGATCCCGGTCGTCGCACATATCGGCCTGACGCCGCAGTCGGTCTATAAAATGGGCGGCTACCGTGTACAGGGCCGCACCGCAGAGCAAGCCAAATTACTCATCGAAGACGCTAAAATGCTCGAGGACGCAGGTGCTTTTGCTATTGTCTTAGAGCTCGTCCCACGCGAGGTCGCCGCGATGATAACTGCCGAGCTAGAAATGTCCACCATCGGCATCGGAGCCGGTCTCGAATGCGACATTCAAGTCCTCGTCCTGCACGATCTCGTCGGCATGACATTCGGCCGCCAACCGCGTTTTGTCCGCCAATACGCCAGCGTCCGCGACGTTATGACCGACGCGATCCAACGCTGGACTGCAGATGTAAAATCTGGAGCGTATCCAAACGATAAAGAATCGTACGGCCTCACCGACGAAACCAAGAAAGAAATGAGCGCCTAAATGGAGATCATTAACCGACGGCAGCGAATGTTTTCGATCGCACGCAAATTGCGTCGCGAGACTAAGACCGTCGGTTTTGTCCCGACGATGGGTGCTTTGCACGCCGGACATCTTGCTCTCGTGCAGGAATGCAGACAGAGATGCGATGTCGTTATCGTATCGATATTTGTTAACCCGACACAGTTTAACCAGTCCCAAGATCTCGAAAAATACCCGCGTGACCTGACCGCTGATGCCGCGCTGCTGTCGGAGTATGATGTCGATTACATTTACGCCCCGGAGAACGACGAGATATACCCCGAAGGCTTTTCGACCTATGTAAATGTCGAGGGCCTGACCGACACACTCGAGGGCGAATCACGGCCGGGACATTTTCGCGGTGTCGCGACCGTCGTGACTATTCTTTTTAATACGATTCGTCCTGACCATGCCTTTTTTGGGCAAAAAGACGCACAGCAACTTGCCGTTATCAAACGCCTGACTCGCGATCTCGGCTTTGAGATGGAGATAGTTGTCGTTCCGACCGTTCGCGAAGAGTCGGGCCTGGCAATGTCGTCACGCAATGAACGTCTGTCTGACGAGGAACGCGGAAAGGCCACAATAATAATCGAGGCACTTCGTGAAGCCAAGCTCGCATTCAAAAAAGGCGAACGAAATGCGTCGGATCTCACTCAAATCGTCAAAACCCGCATTGAGACCGAGCCGCTGGCAAAGATCGACTATATTTCCGTCGTAGATCGCGAAACACTGCAACCTGTTGAAAAGATTGGGGATGAAGAGGCTTTGATCGCCGTCGCTGTCGCTTTTGGTGACGTTCGGCTGATCGATAACGTGATACTTAATCGAAAGCAGTAGTTTGGACTCAAACTTGCATCTAATAAC
>JBEBGA010000082.1:0-10119 GCA_040081695.1 Pyrinomonadaceae bacterium | reverse complement strand
GTCGGTAGCGTCGCAATATTTGTTTCGACCTCAATGCTTTTTTCATCGATCAGCGGGCGGCAGGCGTCGATCGCATCCGTAATGACCTCGCTGACAGCCGTCTCAGCAAGCGTGTATTTCTTTTTGCCCGAGTTGGCTCCGGCAAAATCGAGTATCTGCTCGACCATGCCCGAGAGCTTACGGCCCTCCCCTTTGATGAGATCGCCGTAACGCGAAACTTGTCCGTCCTCTTTGGCAACGCCGTCGGCGAGATTTTCGCCCGCTGAATAAATGACCGCGAGCGGCGTGCGAAATTCATGCGATACGCTCGAAACAAAATCGACCTGCCGCTGAGCGAACGCTCTTACACGCATTGATGAAATAATGATCGCAGCGACCGCCGCCGCTAGTAAAAACAATATGCCAGAACCGATCACGAGATTTCGCCGGAGCGTCGAGGCAATATATCCGTCGAGCGAACCGGAAACGTGCTGCACACCAAGCTGCCAGGGCCCGCCCGGCACGTCACTCGTCGTTGTCGTGGTGAAAACTGACGTTCTCGGCTTTGAACCTTTCATTTCAATTGTAAAATTGTCGCCTTTTACATCGCTCTTATGTTCAAAACTGTGCGTCTCGACCTTTGAATTCACGACGACGCTCGACCGCTTTTCGCCTATCTTGTCCATCAGGTCTTTGTTCGCAAAAAATACAAAATTGTTTGGTGAAACGTCGAGCAATTTCGCGGTCGCATCGGTATCACCTGCGTTGATCTCGCGATACAAAGCATCCCCGGATCTGTCCGTGACCTGCACCCGGAATTCGTTCGCATCAAAGTATTTGGCGGCAAGTTCGGGGATCATTTTGCTCGTCATCGTGTCGCGGTCAAGTTCTATCGCAAGATAACCGTACGGTTCGGGCATCCCTTGCGGCGGGACATTTGGTGTGCGGGTTCGGACAATGATCTTTTCGCCGCTGACCGGAACAGGGTGTATAGGCAGAAAGAGTGTGTCGAGATCTTCGTGAACAGGTTTGAAATTGTTTGGGTCAGCGATTCTCTCTCTTAATTGGCCGAGTCGAGACACTATATGATCTGGCATCGTTGAACCATCCACCGGCGCAAACCCAACTCCACGGTCATATCGTAGAACCGTTGCACTACCCTTAGCCTCGAAAAAATATAATTCTTTGATCAGCGTCGGGTATGATGTGTGCTCCGCCCAGTATTGATATCGCGTGTTAATCGGCACCCAGTCTTTGGATTGCCACGTATCGGCACCCGTCTGAAAATTGAAATAAGTATTTTGGATCTCACGGTTAAATTCGTCCGCCAATCGATTCGCCTGATCCTGTACCCGCACTTTCGCCTTTTCACCGTCCGAAGCACTGATCTGCGTCATCCAACGATATTGCAACAGCCCCAGAGCGACGAGCAGAATTGCCAGACCGCCGATCATCAAATATGTAAGCCACGAACGTTTCATCGGATTTCATTGTCCATCTTACATTTTGTGTTGTCTATCGTTTTTCGGTACATTTTACATCCTTAACAAATTCTTTGCGTTCTCTTAATCACTCGCAAACCCCGCCGTGCGAATATCCATAATGTCGAAAGTTTATATTGGGGTCTGAGAGATGTTGCGGCTCCGGCTCTGCTTGCTAGTCACAAAGCAATAATGTACAAACAACGGAGGTAAATGTTATGAAACGATTTATATTCTCAATTTTATGTGTGTCGGTGTTTTTCATCGGCGTTGGCTCGCTGGTCGAGAGGACCGGTGCCAAATTCAAATCTGACGAAAAAGCGTTAGCCCTGATCGCCAAAGCTCGTCAGGCCATCGGTGGCGATGCTGCCGTCAGCAGCGTCCAGAGCATGGTCATAGTCGGCAAAACGACTCGTCAGATGAAGCTCAACGGTGTCGCACAACCGCAAGAAGGCGAGACAGAGATCGCTGTGCAGTTTCCGGACAAGATGTCGCGAACCATGAAAATGGGACACGGCGACCCGAGCGGCGACGCTGTCAAGATCTTTGACAAGCAGGTCGATGTCGTCGTAGTCGGGGGTGACAAAGACAACATTCGGGTCAAGATCGATGGTGCGGGCCACGGCGAAGGAACCGGAGCAAACATCTCTAAAAAGATCGTCGTCAAAAAAGATGACGGGACCGTTTTGGAGTTGACCGGAGCCGATGCCGATAAATGGATCGCCGAGCATCCGGGCGTTCCGGGCGAAAAACACGTCATCATCAAAAAAGGCGACGGTGATGTTCAAGAGTTCAAAACCAGCACTTCGGACAAGATGATCGTACGCCACGGTGATGGCGGCAACGCCACGTTTACGACCAAGGACGGCAAGACCTTTGACATCCAAAAGGGCGACCACACGTTTATGCGTACCGCCGGCGGCCACGGCGATGCGGCCCGTCATAACGACCTGCTGCGTCTCACGCTCAGCCTGTTGCTGACCGCTCCACAGGGCATGGATGTTGAGTACACTTATGGCGGCACCGGCGACGTTGATGGCAGATCGTGCAACATCGTTCTGGCGTCATTTGGCGGCCAGTCGTACAAACTCTATCTCGACGGTGGATCAAATCTGCCGGTGATGATGAGCTACACGGGCATGCGAATGCCGCAGATGTTCACCTTTACGGCGAAATCCGACAAAGCGGCAACCGGCGAAGCGGTCAAAGACAATATGGTTTTCACCCACAAACTTGACGGCCCCGATGCAAAGCCGGCTGAATTTCAGGTGAGATTTTCAGATTATCGCTCGACGGGCGGCGTGCAGCTTCCATACAAATGGACACAGACAGCCGGCGGCGAAGTGGACGAAACATTTGACGTCACAAACTATGAGATCAATCCGGCCAATATCGCGGATAGGTTTAAGGGGCAAAAAGTGATGGTCAGAATGAAGAAACCTGACGGAAATTAAGAGTTTTGCCCACGAAACACACGAAATACACTAAAAAAGGCAGTTACGAGTGATTGTAATTGCCTTTTCTTTATTTCGTCTTTTTCGTGTTTTTCGTGGGCAATTTCTGACTTAGTTTCGGGACTAGCAATTTCGAGGCATCGATCGCCCCTTTGATATGCCGCTGATGGGTAAAATGTCCGGCGACATAAATGCCCGGGACGTTCGTCTCAAATGTCTCAGGGTCGTAAACAGGAACCTCGCCGCCCTTGCCCTGCTCGGTCTCGACACCAAGACTTTTTAGCATCGTCAGATCAGCATCCGAGCCAATCAACACAAAGACCACATCGTTTGGCAACACAACGCGATCACCGTTCTCATTTTCAAGCTCGACCTCACCCTCGCGGATCTCAATGACCTTGCCAAGGAAAAATAAATTCAAACAATGCTCTTTCAGCTCGTTTTCAAGCGGCTCTTTGACCCAGTATTTGATGCAGCCCTGTTTCGGATCGGTGTTTTCCCAATCGTCGCGAAATATCGCAAGCGTCGTCTCGGCCCCCTCTTGTGCCAAAAACAACGCCGCCTCACCCGCCGAATTGCCGCCGCCGATGATCAACGCACGCTTTTTGACCCAAGGATAAGTCTCGCGAAACATCTCATGCACTTTCGGCAGATCTTCACCGGGAACATTCAACTTTCGCGGATAATCCATCGCCCCGATCGCGAAGAGGATGTTTTTTGTTTGATATTTGGCCTTATCTGTCGTGACCGTAAAGTTCTCTGCTCCCGCGACACTCTCAACCAGTTCCCCAGTCTGAACATTCAGATCATGCTCCAGCACAAACCGCACATAGTATGAGAGCAGTTCCTCGCGGGTAGGTTTTTCGCGAGCCGGGTCAAGCCCGCCGTCTTCGAATTCAAGCTCATTTGTTGTCGAAAAAACAGTCAGCCCAACAGGATAGTTATAGATCGTATTGCCGATCAGGCCTTTTTCGATGACGAGATAGTCGAGCCCGGCTTTTTTGGCTTCGTAAGCGGCCATTATCCCGGCTGGCCCGGCACCGATTATCAAAAGATCAAGCATTTTCAAGTTTTTTGAGTTCTTCGGTCAGCTTTTCGATCTGGGCATGAGCCGTTTCGAGGCCCCGTTTTGATTCGAGATATTTCTGCCATTCACCGGTGGCGGTCAGTGCTTTGAGCGTGTCTTCGTCCAGTGCGTGCGACATCACGACGAGCAGATCGCTGAGGGCCTCATGGCCGTCGAGCAGCGATTGGATAATGGTGTACGCGAGCTTTGCGTTTGGCAGATCGATGTCTTGTTCTGGCATATTAAGGGCAGATTTTACCACAGAGTCTGCGGCTACTTAATAAAGCGCAGGTTTGTAACCGTGGCAACATCGCCATCGGCAATCAGATCGGTGCCTTCGGCCAAATAGTCATATCGAACAAACGCGAGGGCTATGGTCTTGTCGAGTTTTGGCGAATACGTAACGGATGTAATGCGTCCGGCATTTTTTCCATCGACAGTCGCAAGTTCCGCACCGGCCGCTACCTGCGTCGAGAGAACCAGCCCTGTCAGCCTCTTTGCGACATGCCCGCGAAAGTGTATCCGGGCGATGATCTCCTGGCCGATGTAACAGCCCTTGTTGTACGAGATCAGGCCGTCGATGCCGAGTTCGGAAACGATGGTCGTTTCATCCATATCGACACCGTATTTTGGGACGCCGGATTCGATGCGAAGGGTTTCGTAGAGGCCGTCGGATATTTCCACGGCTCCTTTCGACAGCTGCCTTTCACGAGATTTGTCCGCAACATCGGACGGCAAGCAATGCGTCAACAAAATACCCCGTCCTCCAAACACGGCCACCATTCGTTCGTAAGTTGGTGAGTCCTGAATTTCATCTGCTGCTGCAAATGTAACCGACCCGAACACCTCAAAATATCGATATTGCTCCGACAGATCCTCAACAAAAAAATCTCCCGCAAAGGTGAAACGAAACAAATTCTGAAAAACCTTTTCCCGCGTCGCTTCTTCAGTTTCAAATAGGTACCGATCCCCTTGACGCAGCACCCGAACGACCGCAAGCAGCCGCCCTTGTGCATTAGGAAACGCCGCAAGCATTTGCTGGCCGTCCTCGAGCGTTTTCATGTCGTTGGTGATAAGTCCGTCGAGAAATTGGACAGCCTCTTTGCCCCAGACGGCGATCAAGCCGCGCTTTTGTTCGCAAAAGCCGCTACCGCCGTTGCGGATGTGATCATATGTGTTTTCGAGGTCTGTGCTCATCTTTGTTACAATACACTTTTACTTTATAACTTCGATTCGCATTTATACAATGAGCCAAATATCAGCAGAGTCAGTACTCGATGCTCTCAAGCAGATCATCGATCCCGATCTAAAAAAAGACATCGTCACGCTCGGGTTTATTCATAACCTTGAGGTCACGGGCGGTGATGTGTCGTTCACGATCATGCTCACCACACCGGCGTGTCCGGTCAAAGAGCAGATGGAATCTGACGCCCAGCGTATCGTCTCCGCACTCGAGGGCGTGACCAGCGTCGCGGTCAAGATGGACGCTGAGGTGCCGCAGGGACGCGGGCTTTCAAACAATCTGACCATCGAGGGCGTTAAAAATATTATCGCCGTCTCATCGGGCAAAGGCGGTGTCGGCAAATCGACCGTCGCCGTCAATCTTGCCGTCGCACTTGCCGCCGACGGGGCCAAGGTCGGAATTATGGACGCCGACGTCTACGGGCCAAACGTCCCGATGATGCTCGGCACCGGTTATGGCCAGCCTGATGTCGTCGAAAACAAACTTATCCCGATAAAGGCCCACGGCGTCAAGATGATCTCGATGGCCGTGCTCGTGCCGCCCGACAAACCGATGATCCTTCGCGGCCCGATGCTCCACGGCGTCGTGCGTCAGTTTTTGTCTGATGTGAATTGGGGCGAACTCGATTACCTGATCGTCGATATGCCGCCGGGAACAGGCGATGTGCAGTTGAGCCTTGCACAGCTCGTGCCTGTGCAAGGTGCTGTCCTCGTGACAACGCCGCAAGAAGTTTCACTCTCCGATGTGCGTCGTGCGGTCAAGATGTTTGAACAGGTCAATGTGCCCGTGCTCGGTGTCATCGAAAATATGTCGTACTTTATCGCTCCCGACACCGGTAATCGCTACGAAATATTCGGACGCGGCGGCGGCCAGAGCCTCTGCGACGAATACGGCCTAAATTTCCTTGGCGAGGTCCCGCTCGGAATGGAAGTCCGCGAAGGCGGCGACACCGGCGTCCCGGTTGTTATCGGATCGCCCGATTCCCCGCAAGCCGCCGCGTTTCGCCACGTCGCCGAAGAAGTAGCTCGACAAGTTTCTATCGAAGCGATGAAACCAGAGCTTGTAATTTTGACCAAATCTCAGTAATATTTACAATTAAGTAAGGATTCGTATGCGAATCCTCATTTTGACAGGAGATATAATAAATATGGCAGCAGTTGCAGCACCTACATTTGAATTGAACGTAACGGAAGCGGCGGCGACCGAGATCAAAAAATTTCTCGCTACCGAAGACGATCTGCCGGAAACGGCCGGACTTCGCGTCCGTGTTGTGCCGGGTGGATGTTCGGGTTTTCAGTACAGCCTCAACATTGAGGAAGAGTCGCGAGCAGGCGATATGATCGTCGACAAATTTGGCATCAAACTATTTGTCGATATGTTTTCGGTGCAATACCTCAACGGCATCACCGTCGATCATACGACCAACATGATGGGCTCAGGATTTACATTTGAAAATCCAAACGCGACCGGCGGCTGCGGCTGCGGAACGTCGTTCTCAGCCTAAGATCTATTGCAGAAGCCCGCACGTAAGTAAGGGCGTAACATCCAACTTTAATGCTAAGCCCTCACTAATGTGTGGGCTTTTGCATTTTAAATTGGAAGCCTCATCCGATTACGTGTGTCTTGTCTTATCACAGGACAACTAAAGGTGCTTAGGCGGAAGAGTAGTGGGGCGGCGGGGCCTTTTCTATCAAAAAGACAGAAAAGGCTCGGCCACGGCAATCATCATTTGGCTGCAACCCGTTTTCCGCTTTTACCATCTCAATCTCCGCTTCCCGACCTATAACAAAGTCGATGCGATTGCATTTCTTTTGCTTATAGGTCATAATGTCTTTAGTTAGTTTCCACTAGCGTTTAATAAGGGACACATTTTGAATAGTTAGCAAGGTCAGCATTTCTGATTTACTGGAATTCTTCGTGTGTTGGAGGTTTTTATTAATAGGTGAGTAAATCACCGCCCTCCTCAGGTTCCCTGCCTCATAAGATTTTTGGAGTTACAGTTTGAAAGATTTAAAAAAGATATTTGTTCTGTCGTCATTAGTTCTATTGGTTTCGGTATGCTTTACCGTTGCCGCTTCGGCCCAAGGCCGCGACCGCATCGTTAAATCGACCGGTAGCCAGCCGACCAACATGCCGTCCGCTCAGCCGACAGACAAAGTAAAACCGACCACGTCCTCGCGTCCCACGCTCACAAATGACATTAAAGTAGTTGGCCGTGATCAGGCTTGGGAGCCAGTGGTCAAAAATACAGCATCGTCCAAAGCGGTCAACGCCGCTGGTGGCCTTGCCGCCGGAAAAACGGCTTACGGAATGTCAACCAGCAACAGGCTCGATCAGGCGATCAAGTCGCGTTACGGCATCCGCTATGTCTATGGAACATCGGGGCCGAACACCTATGACTGTTCAGGATTTGTTTGGGCAGCGTTTCAAGAGGCAGGTATTCCGTTTACCAGAGTGAGTGCTCGTACGCTTTGGTCTCAGTCCGAACCTGTTTTCGGCGACGACCGCTTTAAGTTTGGCACGCTGGTGTTCCTCAATGGCCTCGGCCACATGGGAATCGTCGCTGACGAAAACGGTTTTTATCACGCATCGTCAAGCAAGGGCATCACCTACTCGCCATTTGCAGGTTACTGGTCAAGCCGCATCGTCGGTTTTCGCAAGCTAAACCCTGAGGGCAGCGGCTCTCCGCAAGAAGCAAAATAAATTTTGATAGATTTGATTGAAAAAGCCCGGCGTTCGAAAGAACACCGGGCTTTTCTAATTGTTGTAGAAAAAATTAACTTACAAATCCCGGCCGCGACGGATGATCTTTGATCTCGTAAACGACGGCGATCTGGCTAATCGATACGTACGCGACCTTTTCTTCTTCGTCACGCAGGTATAGCACGCCGCTCTTTACATCCACGACATCACCGCGAAACGACGCGTTTGTGCCGCACGAAACGTCGATCTTTTTGCCAAGCAATTGTTTTAATAACTCTTCCATAATTTTCACCGTGACAGACCAGCGATCGTATCTTGATTCAATTGCCTCCAGCTTTAGCTGGAGGAAAGAATATAAATGATGACAGCGGCTTTAGCCAAACATTTCGGCTAAAGCCGAGATCACAGAGAATCCTAACCACTAGCTAAAGCTAGTGGCAATTGAAAAAGAGCTATAGTCGGCCGCGAAGAGCCGATGCTCTACCCGCTGCACCCCAAGCACTCGATTTAACATTACCATTACCACTCGTAGTCTGAGCAGGCTTTTGTTTTTGTCTGTAAGCAAGTGCCGCCGCTATCGCCGCCATATCGCGTGTCGTCTCGTCCGGCTCGACCGCCTTTTTGCGTTCGTTAAATCCGGTGATAAATCCCGTGTCGAGATTGCCATCGATAAAGACTGCGTCATCCATCACCTCGCGGAAAAACGCCAGCGTCGTCTTGATCCCGCCGACCTCATATTCCGCTAGCGCCCGACGCATCCTATCGATCGCCTCGGGCCGGTCTCTGCCGTAAACAGCGAGTTTTGAGATCATCGGGTCATAATAGATCGACACTTCGCAGCCCTCATAAACGCCGCCGTCATCGCGAACGCCCGGTCCCTGCGGCAGACGCAGGCGCGTGATCGTACCGGGGCTTGGCATAAAATTGGCGTCCGGATCCTCGGCATAAACGCGGCATTCGATAGCGTGCCCCTTGATCTCGATGTCATCCTGCGTAAACGACAGCTTGTCGCCCCAAGCAACATTGATCTGCTCGCGAACTAGGTCGATGCCCGTGACAAGCTCCGTCACCGGATGCTCGACCTGTAGTCGAGTATTCATCTCAAGAAAGTAGAATGATTTATCAAGATCGGAGACGAGAAATTCGACCGTCCCCGCACCGACATAATTAACTGCCTTGGCGACTTTGACGGCACATTCGCCCATTGCTTTTCGAAGCTCGGCGGAATTGATCGGCGACGGAGCCTCTTCAATAACTTTCTGATGCCGACGCTGTATCGAACATTCGCGTTCGCCCAAATAAACGTGATTGCCGTGCGTGTCCGAAAATACCTGTATCTCGATGTGACGCGGGCGAACAACAGCCTTTTCTACATAGACAGCGTCATCGCCAAATCCCGCAAGTGCCTCGGCCTGTGAATTTTCGAGTGCGGACTTTAACTCGCTCTCGTCCATCACGAGCCGCATCCCTTTACCGCCGCCGCCGGCCGAGGCTTTGAGCATTACAGGATAACCAAATTTGTTTGCAGTGTCGCGAGCATCTTCGAATGAAGTAAGCGGTTCTGTCGTCCCCGGAACGATCGGGACACCTGCCTCGATCGCGATCTTGCGGGCCGACATCTTCCCGCCTAGACCTTCCATCGCCTCAGGAGGCGGGCCGATAAATGTAATACCTGCCTTAGTGACCTCGCGGACAAACTCAGCGTTCTCCGACAAAAATCCGTAACCCGGATGTATCGCCTCGGCACCGGACGCTTTCGCAACCTCGATGATCTTTTCCCACCGAAGATAGCTCTCAGCCGACGGCGGCGGGCCGATATAATAAGACTCATCCGCCATGCGAACGTGCAGCGCCGCTTTGTCCGCGTCCGAATATACCGCGACCGTGCCGATCTTCATCTCGCGGCAGGCCCTGATGACACGACATGCGATCTCGCCTCTATTTGCAATGAGTATCTTCTTGAACATTACTCTACTATCGAATTGTACTGATTCTTAGGATCGAACCTTATCCCCACCTTGGCGCCGGGCACATAGTCACCTGCCCTTTGTTTTTGCTCATCGGTTAGTACGTCGGCTGATTCAAAATCCACACCGTTCAGCGTATATACAAAAACAACAAGCTCCTGTCCGTCACCGTCGATCTTGGTGTCGATGATCGTACCGTCGGTTATACGGCCGTTCTCCATCAGCT
>JBEBGA010000391.1:0-2654 GCA_040081695.1 Pyrinomonadaceae bacterium | reverse complement strand
ATGCTATCGAATATGATTTTGTCGATCCCCGTGAATTGCGTCCGACTATGCAAACAACCCGGATGGACGGGCTTTTCCTATCGGGGCAGATCAACGGTACCACCGGCTATGAAGAAGCGGCGTGTCAGGGTTTGCTTGCCGGAATCAACGCCGCGTTTACCGTGCAAGGACGTGAACCTTTTGTTTTGCAGCGGGACGAGGCTTATATTGGCGTACTCGCCGATGATCTGATCCGGCACGGAGTTGACGAACCGTACCGTCTGTTCACATCGCGGGCTGAGGCAAGGCTAACACTGCGGCACGATAATGCCGACGAGCGTCTTTCGCCAAAAGGTCGGGAAGCGGGGCTTGTTGGAGATTCTGACTGGGAAAGATTTAACAATAAACGCGACCGGATCGCAAACCTGCGCAATACGCTCGACTTTACCCGTTTCAAACGCGCGTCTGTCGAATACGCAAGTATCTCGCAGATCTTAGACGCCGATCTTGGCGATTCGATCACTTTGTCGCAGTTGTCGATGAGGCAAGGTGTAAAGGCTGATCTTGTCTATAAGCTACTGCCGGACGATATTCGTTCTGACTTAAAACTCGCCGAACTTGAAACCGCTCTCGCGGATTCGCTTTACAGTGGTTACATCGAAAAACAAAAAGCCGCAACCGAGCGTGTCAATCACCATGATGCGCTAAAAGTGCCGGACAGCTTTAGATTCGACAAGATCAGCGGGCTTTCCAATGAAATGGTCGAACGTCTTGAGCGGGCACGTCCGCGTAATTTCGGACAGGTTCGAACGATCGCGGGACTCACACCAGCAGCGATCTCGACGGTTCTTGTCCATTTGACCGCCCAAACACCTTCAGGCCCCGGTCAAAACTAAACGAATCACGCTAAATGTGGCACGTCCCACATCGAGATCAAAAAATGTGGCACGTCCCACATTTCGGTTTCGGTATTGCTTTGGCGCTGTGCTACCTTAGAAATTCACGTTTTAGGGAAGCATGGGAAGAATAATTGCGGTAGCAAATCAAAAAGGCGGTGTCGGTAAAACCACGACATCGGTAAACCTAGCCGCCGCCCTGGCCGCCGAGGGCAAAAAAGTGTTGCTCGTGGACGCCGATCCACAGGCGAACGCTACGTCAGGTGCGGGAATAACCCGCAATGTCGTGCGAAAGACGCTATACGATGCACTGGTCTCTGGCGACTCTGTTCGCGAAATGGTCTTGCCGACTGAGATACCTACAATGTGGGTGGTCCCGGCCGATAAAAACCTCGCCGGAGCCGAGGTCGAGCTTGTCGGACAGGAAAAACGTAATTTTGCCCTCAAAGAGATCCTTGTAAACGTAAAAGAGTATTTTCATTACATTATCGTTGATTGCCCGCCTTCGCTGGGGATATTGACGATCAATGGCCTGACGGCCGCGGATTCGCTGCTTGTTCCGATTCAATGTGAATACTACGCGCTTGAGGGAGTGACAGAGCTGTTTGATACGCTTGCAAGGCTGCGTCGGGAACTGAACCCTGATCTTACCATCGAAGGATTGTTGTTGACGATGTATGACGAGAGGACCAATCTCTCGGCGGCGGTGGCTAAGGACCTACGTGATTTTTACGGTTCACAAGTATTAAAAACAGTTATTCCACGTAACGTCCGGCTCGCCGAGGCGCCAAGTTTTGGTAAGCCTATTCTGCTGTATGACCCGCGATCACGCGGGGCTGAGGCATATGTTGAGCTTGCCAAGGAGATAATTAAGAATGGCTAGACAAACACTTGGCCGGGGATTGAGTGCATTGCTCGGCGACGAAAAACCGGCAGCTCAAAAAGAATCAATCAGTCCTGAGATCGACATTGATCTGATCGATCCAAATCCTGACCAACCAAGGACACAATTTACCGAGGCCAATCTCGAAGAGCTTGCGCAATCAATCCGTGCAAACGGTGTCGTCCAGCCTATCGTGCTTCGTCAGATCGGCGGACGTTATCAGATAGTTGCGGGCGAACGTCGTTGGCGTGCTTCGCAGCGTGCGGGACTCAGACGTATTCCGGCAGTTGTAAAAGAGGTTTCTGACGACAAACTGCTTGAGCTTGCATTGGTCGAGAATATTCAGCGGCAAGAGCTAAACCCGATCGAAGAAGCCAAAGCATATCGCAAGCTGATCGACACGCTTGGGCTTACCCAAGAAATGGTGGCTGAGCGAGTCGGCAAAGACCGGACCATCATTACAACATCAATGCGGCTACTTCGTCTGCCGGGCGAGATCCAGCGTGTGATCGAAGAAGGTGGGCTTTCCGCAGGTCACGGCCGGGCCTTAATGATGACCGACGACCCCAAGATCCAGCGGCGGTTGGCTAACGAAGCTATTGATAACGGCTGGTCGGTTCGTGAAACGGAGAGAGCAGTAAAGAAAGCGGCCAAATCTCCGCAAATAATTGATAATAAAGGGGTTAGTCGCATAGTTGATGCCAATGTTAAGGCAGCGGAGACTAAGCTCATGCGTTCGCTGAACACAAACGTCAAGATCATTGCAGGTAAGAAAGGCATTGGTGGCAAGATCGAGATCGAGTATTACGGAACCGACGACCTTGACCGCATATTTCAGCTTTTGATCAAGAAATAAGGGGCGCGAGTGATAAACTCTTAAAGCGCAGGCATAGAGG
>JBEBGA010000390.1:0-2658 GCA_040081695.1 Pyrinomonadaceae bacterium | reverse complement strand
GTCCGAACACCATAGGGCAGCGAGCCGGATAACGACCGGGCACCTTTGCAAAAGGGTGACGACAAGTGCAACAGAGAATATACCGGCCTCTGAAAAGAGGTAAAGGGTGAAACGGTGAGGTAAGAGCTCACCGGCGTGGCTGGTAACAGTCGCGGCCAGGTAAACTCCTCGCGGTGCAAGGCCAAATAGGGAAACGAGACCGAGCTGCCCGCTCGGGTGCAACGAGAGATCGGTGCGGCGTTTCCGGGTAGGCCGCTTGAGCCATGTGGTAACGCATGGCCTAGATGAATGATCGCCTCCCGTTTCGACGGAAGACAAGATTCGGCTTATAGACGCGCTTCACTACGCTCGGTATCAATCGTTTTTCGAATAAATCAGGAGATTTTTAATTTTATGGCAAACCGCAAAGGTGTATTTATCGGTGCGTATGTTCCCAACGAGTTAAAAGAATCGCTTCGCCGCCGTGCGGCAGGCGAACATCGCACGCTTTCACAAGAGATCACCCGCATACTCGTCGAAGCCGTCCACGGTAAAGGTCTGCCTGCGGGCAGCGTTGATCGTCGTGGCAATGCCATCGTACCGCGTCGCCGTGCGACCGATCCGCCGATCCGCCGCCGTGCCGAAGATCTGCCGTATATTGCTCCTGACGGCAAAAAGAAATAAAGGATTTTTGATTTACACATCGGGCGTTGCGTGATCTCTATCTCGCAACGCTTTTTTATTCCCGCGGCTAGTTTTGCTAACATCGATCTAATGAATAAGAACAGTGTAATGTTTATCGTCTTGGGCGTGGTCGCGGGTTTTGTGGCTGGATTTGTCTTCGCGAACAAATTAAACGGCTCCGAAATGTATGCCCCCAAATCTCAGGTTAGCCAACAAATGCCGGCGAATTCTAATCCTGCGGGCACATCAGCAAATGACACGCTGACCGAAGAGGAATTGCGGACAAAGATCGCGGAGGCAGATCGCAATCCTGACAACTTTGCGTTTCAAAAGAGCCTAGGCATTTCGCTTTATCGTTACGCGGCGATGAAACAGAGCGTTTCGTTGCTCACGGAATCTATTCGCATCCTCACGCGGGCGAGTACACTTGATGCCAAAGATTTTGACGTTCTTGTGGCTCTCGGAAATGCCCACTTTGACATCGGTTTTTTTCGAAAAGACCTCGCTAGCTTTACGACCGCACGCACCGTTTACGCAAAAGCGCTTGCGATCAAACCGGGTGACGCCGATGTGAGCACGGATGTTGGTATTTCGTATTATGTTCAGGAACCGCCTGATTACGACAAAGCCATCGCCGAGCTGCAAAAAGTTATCGCAGCAAATCCTAAGCATGACCGTTCGATGCAGTTTGTCGTTCAGGCATACGCCAAGCAGGGAAAGGTTGACGAAGCCGAAAAGATGCTGGCAAAGATCATCGAGATCAACCCAACAAACCCTGCAATTACCGAACTTCGCTCAGAGATCGCTGCCGGTAAAAGCGGTGCCAAATAGATGAGAGAGATCCTAGTTATTCTAGTTGTGGTATTGGTCCTGCTCGGCCTGACCGCTCTCCGGTATCGCAAACAAATCGCAGGGATACTTGGCCTTGCACGGGCGTTAAAGGATGCAAAAGATGCCGTCGGACAGTCGCGGGCTATAAGCTCGGACGAAAAGACCAGCATTCCGCTTGTAAATTGTTCAAAGTGCGGTGTGTGGGTTCCGCAAAACAAGGCGAGAAAGGTCGGCGAGATATTCTACTGCTCGGACGAATGCGTTAAACTGCAAAAAACAGCGTGATATCTACATAAATTTCGCCAGATACCATGCGATCATCTTGTCGCCGAATAGCAACGCCACGACCGACCCGATGCCGAGGAATATGCCAAACGGTATCTGCGCCTGTAGGTCCTTGTCCTTTTGCCGCGAGATGAGTGCGACGCCGGCGATGGCTCCGGTGAACGCACCGATAAAAATTGTCAATATCGTCAATCGCCAGCCGAGCAATGCCCCGATCCCGAACAACAGCTTTACATCCCCCAAGCCCCATCGCATCTACGCCGCGAAGCAGTTTCCATATCGCACCGACAAGCCACAATGAGCCGCCGCCGATGAGCGCTCCGAATAATGCTCCGGCGAGTGAAACAGTCCACGGCGGCCATCCGTGCAGCGACGAGATCGGCGAATATGTCGCATCGGAAAAATAATTTGCGTCGTTGAAAACCAGCGGATAAACGATCCGCACGATCAGGGCGATGACAAACATCGGGTAAGTGATGACATTTGGCAAGATCATGTGCTCGGCGTCGATAAATATGAGCGCGAGCATCGCCGCGACGAACGCGAGGGCGACCGGCAGATACGGTGTCGGCCCGATCTGCCAATATACTAGACAGAAAACGAGCGCCGTCAGCAGTTCGACCGCCGGATAACGCCACGCGATCGGCTCTTTGCAATTCGCGCATTTGCCGCCAAGCATCAGCCAGCCGAGGATCGGTATATTGTGGTAAGACTTGATCGCGTTATTACAATTAGGACACGCCGACGACGGCAACAACGACTTCTCATTCGGCACGCGATAGATGACGACGTTCAAAAAGCTGCCGATACAAGCGCCGAGCACGAACACAAAAATAAACCCGGCCCATTCGGGAATGCCAAGTACCGCCTCACGCGAAG
>JBEBGA010000389.1:0-2661 GCA_040081695.1 Pyrinomonadaceae bacterium | reverse complement strand
TTCCAGATCAGCGATATTGTCCGTAATAGAGATGACCTGCGGCGAAAACCCGAATCGTCGCGATTGGATATTTACAACATATGTCTGGCCCGGTTCGACATCGTCAAACTGGAATCGACCGTTGACACCCGAAAACACCGAACGCGTGACACCATTTTGATCGGTCACCGTCACACGGGCACCGCGGATACCGCGTCCCTCAGATGTCATTACACGCCCGCCCACAACAACGCCGCTCGCGGTCACCAAGGGAACATTTCCTGTCAAAGCGACACTGACCGACCGGGTACCACTCGCAGGAATGACAAGATCCCATTGAAATGCACCAGTCATGTCGATGCTGGCTGCTGGCAGTCCCGTATTGTCAAGGTTGGTGATGGCCGTGTCTCCGAGCAAGCCGAAAACATCTGTCGTCGCAGCAAACGGCCTAACCATAAACGCATTCGCGACTGGCCCGTACGCCCGATACTCAGCAGAGCCAGCGGTTGTATCGACGATTCGAAGGTGGGTGTTCGCTTCGCGTAAGGTTACCGTGTCAGTGCCGGCCGAGCCGTTTACGTCAAAATCAGCACCGTGAAAGAGGCTGATTGCAAGGGGAACGGTCGAGCTCAAATTTGTGATCGACATCGTCAAGGTGAGAACGCCCTGATTGGCCCCCGCGCTCGTAAGACTGAGCGTATTGGTTGCGCTGAACCCGCGGGTACTGACATCCGCCCAAGTGATAGTGCCGGTCGAGCCTGCACATGTCGTTGTCGTCGGAGCGGGGAAAACGGTTTCCTGAGTATCCCCCACAATTCGAAACCACCAACCGTCTTCAAATAGTAAGTCCCCGGTCCCAACACCAGTAAAGTTAGAGGTTGGCGTGATGTCGTAGTGAGACGCGGCAGGGATCACATACGAAGCCCCGCCCGCCGTGACCGTACAGGCCTGGGCATTTGCCATAGCTGGAGCAAGGAAAAATAATGCACCAAACATCATCAACACGCCTAATTTCGACGTAACAAAAGACTTAACGGTATTTTTCATGTTATTTTGACCCCTCAACTTTTCAATTAATAACTATGCGCCAAGCATCGCCCGAATAGTAAATAGATGCCCGGAACTACAACAAATAACGAAACATTAAATGTCCAAGCCCCTCTAAACTGCAAACTGGTAACTACCTGATTGTATTCCAAACCTCTGAAGAGGTCAATAATAGCGTCCTTTCACCAAAGCACAAAAAAGACGGCTCCAAAGAGCCGCCAGTAATCGTAAAATCTGACCCAAACAGTCCCTATTTGCCAGCTAACTGAATACGAACCTGTGCATGGTCGAGGGCTTCGCGGGTGGATTCGTTTTCTTCGACAGATGCCTGTCCCGCAGCATAAAGTGCCTTTTCGGCGGTTTCGCGGGCGACTTTTGCGGCATCGACGTCGATCTCGTCGGCACTTTCGGCTGTATCGACCAGCACCGAAACAGTTCCGCCGCTGACCTCGACAAATCCACCCGAGACGGCAAATTTATCACCGCCGCCTTTCTGGGTATAGCTCAGGATGCCCGGTTTTAGAGCCGAAACGAGCGATGCGTGATTTGGCATGATGCCCGCTTCGCCTGACACGGTCGGAACCGTGACAGAATCAACCTCGGTATCGAGGACTCGCTTTTCAGGAGTAACAATTTCTAACTTCAACATTTATTTAGTGATAGGTAATTGGTGATAGGTGATGGGGGAGAAAAAATCTCATCGCCCATCACTTGTCACTCATCACTGCTTTGGCTAGGCCGCAGCAGCCATTTTCGACGCTTTCTCTCTAGCCTGTTCGATCGTGCCGACCATGTAGAACGACTGCTCGGGCATGTCGTCGCATTTGCCCTCAAGAATCTCCTTGAAACCCTTGATGGTGTCTTCGGTCTTGACATACTCGCCTTTTAGTCCGGTGAACTGCTCACCGACAAAGAACGGCTGCGAGAAGAAACGCTGGATCTTACGTGCACGGGCAACGGTCAATTTATCGTCTTCGCTCAGCTCGTCTAGTCCGAGAATTGCGATGATGTCCTGCAGATCTTTATAACGCTGGAGGATCTTCTTGACCGACTGTGCCGTGTTGTAGTGGTCCTCGCCGACGATGGTCGGGTCAAGAATACGCGAGTTTGACGCGAGCGGATCAACGGCCGGATAGATTCCCAATTCCACGATCTGTCGCGACAAAGCCGTAACCGCATCAAGGTGAGCAAAGGTCGTCGCCGGAGCCGGATCGGTGTAATCATCGGCAGGCACATAAACGGCTTGGATCGATGTGATAGCACCGGTTTTGGTCGATGTGATGCGTTCCTGCATCTCGCCCATTTCCGAAGCAAGCGTCGGCTGATATCCCACAGCGGACGGCATACGTCCGAGAAGTGCTGATACCTCAGAACCTGCCTGCGTAAATCTAAAAATATTATCGAC
This sequence comes from Pyrinomonadaceae bacterium, assembly GCA_040081695.1. Taxonomy (GTDB): domain Bacteria; phylum Acidobacteriota; class Blastocatellia; order Pyrinomonadales; family Pyrinomonadaceae; genus OLB17. Next base: position 230 of record JBEBGA010000389.1, on the reverse strand, counting down.
GAAGAAAAGCACGTCGTTACCTTGGTCACGGAAATATTCGGCAACCGTCAGCCCCGACAGAGCAACTCGAAGACGCGCTCCCGGAGGTTCCGTCATCTGACCGTAAACGAGAGACACTTTAGAGCCCGGGATCTCGGCTTTATCAACCTTTGTCAGGTCAAATTCGCCTGTCTTTTCCATGTTCTCGTTAAAAGCATCACCATATTTGATAACTTTTGACTCGACCATTT
>JBEBGA010000081.1:0-10162 GCA_040081695.1 Pyrinomonadaceae bacterium | reverse complement strand
ATGGCACGCAGATCGAAAAACTCAAGAGAGAAGGCAAAGAACCGCCACCCGAGATGCTCGCCGAAATGGGAAAGGTCCGTGAAACATATGACCGCGAGCTTGACGCCAAACACGCCGCCGCGAGAGGGTTGGTGGATGCCATCGTCACGCCTGAGAATCTACGCGATTCGTTGATCCTAGCGTTGCAGACTTGTCTGAATACAAACCAGCCGCACATCGGGGCGTTTGTGCTGCCGGATATCTCGTAAATTCTGTTTCCGGTTACAGGATTTCCTGAGCGATTAGAACTATTTACTTCGCAAGCAGGGCCGCAATACGTCAAGTATATTCAAAGCCGGAGTTATTCATGTTTCCTCGGCTTTGAACGCGGCTCTGCTCCTTACCAGATCTACAAATTACTCAGCAGTTTCAACATCGGGCTTTCGCACGACCAGCACCGAACACGGTGCGTGGTGGACGACGCCGTTCGAGACCGATCCGAGAAAACGACCCCAAAAGCCGCGTCCGTGCGAACCAACAACGATGAGGTCGGCTTTCCACGATCTGGCTTCGTCGATGATCCTCTCGTCCGCAAAACCGTGCAGCGTCTCGCCGGAGACATCGACGCTCTTACCCTCAAAATGTTTCTGTATCAATAATGTGGCGGCGGCGACATGCTGGCTGGCCATTTCGCGCAGGTTGTCCTCGATCGTCTGGTAATACTCAGAACTTAACACCGTCGGATCGAGAACGATCGGCGGAACATCCTCGAGCACCGATATGACCTTGACCGTATCGTTCGCGGGATTTACAAATTCACAAGCTTTTTTTACCGCGGCCGAGCTAAAATCCGAACCGTCCGTGGCTATCAATATACGCATAACAAAATACCTCCTACATGATCAGCATACTCCAAACGTGTTAACAACGTGTGACGTTTTGCACGCAAAGGGATCATTGCCGCCTTATTAGTTAGCTCGGCGGTCGTGGGGATGGTCTCGCGTCACCGGCTGGGCGATGCTCGACACCCAGCACATCGGCGACAAACACCCGATCCGCCGCACCCACTGGGAGATCCACCCGGTCAAACAACTCGACGTCTGCATCAATCCAAACCCCGGTGCTCACGCACGGGGCTTTACGCTTTCGCCGTCTCCGCCAGCTAACATCGCAAATTGTCGGGCAAAAAAGCATGCCGCCGGTCGCTACGACTCCCGGTACCGACAGATCTTGGTCCACCTTGGTCCACCCTGGTCCACCTGGTCCGGACCGGACCAAAAGGACCGGTTTCGGCCGCCGCCTAAAACCTAGACTCCGAGAGCAGGGCTTAGACTGAGTTGTGCAGGGTTTAGTGATGAATCTCACTTGTTTCGCGGCGAGTTGTTGTTATAATTACGGCGTAAAAACTCGATCAGCAATAGTTTTGCGTGAGGTGAAATAACATGAAAAGCACATTTACTGTCACGGCTGCCAATCGGTTCGCGGCATTTATTTTGTCCGTGGTTGTATTTCACTCATCAATTGCTTTTGCTCAAGATACACAGCCGACGCCGGTGCCTTCGCCAACTGTAACGGCGGCTGATGCCCGCTACCTTGAGATGAAAAAGGCTCTTGAGCGGGAAAAGGAGCTGGCAGAGATCGAGGCTGCGATCGCAAAGTCGCGAAAAGACGTGCTTGACGCCGCCCCAAAGCCAAAGGCGACGCCGAACACGGGCGACCTCACGATGTCCGGCGAAGATATCGGTTACGACATCATTGTCTATCGTGAACTTGGTAAAACCACCACGCGGATCGCATCGTCGCTCCAGCGGACGCTCCCGGATTCGGCGACGGTCGCCATTTTTGACAGCTCGGCATTCGCCGACTGGACCTTTTACCGCCGTTCATTACCGCTTTTTAAGATCGTGATCGAGGATCTGACTGCTGATTATTGCCTGATCGCCAATAAGAATGAGTCGGAGGTAAAGTCTCTCGACCTGACGAGCACAGGTTTTGCCACGGCGATCGCCGGAGCAAGCAATATCGTGGGGCAGTTTGCCGATCTGCTGTCTTATTTTAAGACCGAAACAACGATGACTGGCAAGACGATTACGATCCCTGAGGAGGCCGTTGTCGCGTCGCTATTTTCCAACCTGCGCCAGAACAACGGGCTGACTCTGCTGTACCCAAAGACGTTTGGGCTCGACGCACCTGTGTTTTGCGGACAAACGACGACGGCACGTTCGTGCTGTGCAAAGGGTGCGGGCGACTGTAATGAAACGCGGCCCATGTATTGCTCCGAGGTCGCTAATTCGCTTGACGCTCTTTACCGGGCACGGCGGGCGGCTTTTGCCGCAAAGGGGCAATCACCCGAATTACGAAAGCTCGAGAATTATTTTGCCGAGTTTCTCAAACTAGTTAGCGACGCAACCCCTACCACGACGGAGACCGTGCTGAAGAAATTTGTCAATGCGGAGCAGTTTGCCCAACTTCAAAAACGGCCAAATCTCTATTATCTTGAGATCAAATCCTTGCGTGCCGTCGGGACGCAACGCGTACGAAAGAACCTCTTCTTTCTAACCGATAGGCTCGATTATTCTGGCGGTCTCGTTGTGCAGTGGACGCTTTTTGACAAGGACGGCCAAGTTAAGAACAGCGGCATCGAAACGTCGTTTGACGGGTTTATCCCGCCAAAAGAACTACAGAAGCGGCCTGTGACGCCTTAGGCTATGGACGCAGAATTTTCTTCCAATTTCCGCCCAAAACATATATGATTGGAAAGTCGCACTTTGCGGCTGCCCTCATCTTCTCCTCGACGCTAACATGAAAAACATTATTTTAAGATCTCTCTTGATCTGCGCGTGCGTCTTTGCATTTGCCGTCGCCGCCAAAGCACAATCTTTCACATATAACAACGCAAAATCTGTTATCAAAAAGAGCGGCGATGCTGTCAACGGAGACGGCAACAATCCGGCGATGATAATTGTCGGCACGGCGGCAAAAGCGGCTTGGGGGACGACGAAATTTGTGGCAAAGCACGTGGCAAAGCCAATTGCCAAGACGATATTTCTGAAAATGACGCCGGCGGTGACCAAGTTTGTGATAAAAAACTCGGCAAAGCATCTGCTACCGATGGCACTAAAGATAGCCGCGTTGTAGTGATATTCTGACGGTATGAAATTTACCGTTGATGAGATGCTGGCGAAGCTTCCGCTCGCAGCAAATGCAAAATGGACCGAAGGCGTGTGGGACGTCGAACCTTTTAAGAAAGGCGGCGTCACACTCGTCTTTTTTGCTCCAAAGGGAGCGGATCATCAGACCTTTCACGACGAGGATGAATTTTACTTTATCGTCCGAGGTAGCGGCGAGATCGTGATCGATGGCAAGCGGACGCCATTTACAGCCGGCGACGCTTTCTTCGTAGCGGCAAAGGTCGAGCACAGGTTTGAGAATTTCACGGACGATTTCGCAACGTGGGCGGTGTTCTTTTAGGCATTCGATCTCAGAAGAGTTGCATAGTCAGCGATAGCCGCTTCGATAACTTTGTAACTTTCTTCGCGGCCATAGGAATAGGCGATCTCACAGACATTTGGTTCGTCGGGTAAGGATTTGTAGGTCAAGAAATAGTGTTCGAAGCGTTCGAGAATACCTTTGGGCAACTGGCTGATCTCGGTGTATTGCTCGAATACCTTGTCGCCTTTGAGTACAGCAATTATTTTATCGTCAGCTTCGCCGCCGTCGATCAGGCAAAAGCCCCCGATCGGTGTGGCTTTTAGGATAATGTCGCCGCGCGGGATGTGGTGCTCTGATAGCACTAATATGTCGAGCGGATCGTTGTCACCGTCGGATATCGTTTTGCCGCTGTTAGTGCGTGCCATACCGGCTATCGCTTCACCACAATAGGTTTGCGGGATAAAGCCATAATTTGCCGGCACAACATTCGAATACTGCTGCGGACGGTCGATCTTAAGATAGCCGGTTTCTTTATCGACCTCGTATTTAACTGTGTCGCGCGGCACGATCTCGATAAAAACCGTTACCTCGGAGGGCGAATTAGCGTTGAGCGGTATGCCGTGCCACGGATGCGCTTTGTTTGTGCGGAACATAAGTCTATTATTTAGTTAGCGACCCGCGATGTCCAATGCCGTATCAACCGAACTGATCAAAAGTTGTCTCGTGATCCGTTTGATACGGCCCGAGATCAGAAATCCGCTGTCGGTCGGGGTCTTGGAACGTCTGATAGACATCGTTGAGAACGTTGATAGATCGGTGGAACGGGTAATTTTCACGGGTATCGACGGCGTCTTTGCCGCAGGTGCGGATTTGCGAGAGATCGATAAGATAACGGTTGACGACGCCAAAGAATTTGCTCGTCGAGGACAGCATTTGATGAACGCCGTTTCAGGATTGCCGGTGTCGATCGCCGCGATCAACGGCGTATGTTTTGGCGGGGCGCTTGATCTGGCATTGGCGTGTAAGCGACGAGTGGCAGTCTCGAATGCTGAGTTTTGCCATCCGGGAGTCGGGCTTGGGATAATAACCGGTTGGGGCGGTACACAGCGTTTGCCGCGATTGATCGGCGAAACGGCGGCTCTTGAAATGTTTATGACGGCACGGCGGGTTTCAGCGGCAGAAGCTCTGTCGTTAAGGCTGATTGATGAGATCGCGGACGACCCGCTTGAGGCTGCATTTTTATGAGAGAAGTGATAGCACCATTATTAATACTGATCGCGATCGCGTTTGCGGCGTACAACGGCGAACCGGTCGCGTCGCAACGTGCGGTCGCCGTCCCGAGCCCGACGCCGGTTGTTGCAGACACAATAGATCGCAATACAAGCACGCCATACGATGGCGACCTTTCGATATTTGAGGACGCGCAACGAGACAAGAATCTCCAGATCGATCGCGTAATGGACATCCTAAAGATCAACGGCGATAGAACAGTTGCCGACATCGGTGCTGGTTCCGGATGGTTTACAGTGAGGTCTGCCAGGCGTACGGCCGGGAAAGTTTATGCCGTCGAGATAAATCAGGAGTACATCGATCACATCAATAAACGTGCTGCGACGGATAAGCTCGCGAATATCACGACCGTTCTCGGCAAATTTGACGACCCTACGTTGCCAAAAGATTCGGTTGACGCAGTCCTGATCCTAAAAACCTATCACGAGATCGAGCAGCCGATCAGGTTTATGAACAATCTTCGCACCGCTCTACGCAAAGGCGCTCTGGTCGGCATCATTGATAAAAACGGCACCGGCGACGATCACGGACTCGACCGCGATAAGGTCGTCGATGAATTGAAACGGGCGGGATTTGTGTTAGAAGGAGAATATGATTTCGTAAAGCCCGATCGGATGGATTATTTTCTGGTATTCACAGTTGCAGAAGCCCGCACAAAGTAAGGGCATTTATCATAATATGAAAGTTCAATTAGTAGATATCGCCCACGCACGCAGCGGCGACAAAGGCGACACCGCAAACGTCGGCCTCATTGCCCTCAAACCCCAACATTATCCGCTCCTCGTCGAACACGTCACTGCCGAAGCCGTCAAACAGCATTTCGGCCCGTTGGTGAAAGGCGAAGTCGAGCGTTTCGAACTGCCAAATCTCGGAGCTCTAAACTTCCTGCTCCACGGTTCCTTAGGCGGCGGAGGAACATTGAGTCTGATGACCGACGCCCAAGGGAAGACATTTTCGACCGCTTTGCTCAGGATGTTTATCGACATTGATGACGAAGATGCTGCGACGATAAACGCTTAGCTATTGCTCCCGCATTCGCCTATTCCGGCAGGTCTGTCTTACAATACATTCGTTCACAAATTCATATTGCAATTCATCGGAGGCTTAATGCATAAATCGTTTTTACGCACCGCTCTGTTGGTCATATTGTCACTGTCGCTCCTTTCGCAGCCGTTCGCGCAGTCTGGAGCGATGCTCGGATTTACTTCTGATAGCGCGAGGACCCAAAGCTCACTTGAGGCAAAGTTCGATTCGTTTCTAAACGCAGATAACCTTCGCGAGTGGATGAAGCGTATGTCCGCCCAGCCGCATCATCTGGGGTCCAAATACGGTAAAGAGAATGCGAAATTCATGGAGGACAAGTTCAAGTCGTGGGGATTTAAGACCGAGATCGAGGAATTTGAGGTCCTGTTCCCAACGCCGAAGACGCGGATCGTCGAGATGACCGGGCCGGAGAAGTTCACTCTCAAACTAAACGAACCCGCATTGAAAGAGGACGCGACTTCGGGGCAGCAAAAGGACCAACTACCGACATACAACGCCTACTCGATAGACGGCGATGTGAAAGGGCCGCTGGTTTATGTTAACTACGGCACGCCCGCCGATTACGAAGAGTTGGAGCGTCGCGGTATCGATGTAAAGGGCAAGATCGTTATCTCACGCTATGGCGGTTCGTGGCGCGGCATCAAGCCCAAAGTCGCAGCTGAACGCGGTGCGGTCGGTTGCCTGATCTACTCCGATCCGAAAAACGACGGCTTTTACCAGGGCGATACGTATCCGAAAGGGCCTTGGCGAAATGAGAACGGTGTGCAGCGCGGCTCGGTGATGGATATGCCTTTGCATCCCGGCGATCCGTTAACCAAAGGTATCGGAGCAACCAAAAATGCAAAACGCATTGACCGTAAAGATGCACCTACTCTGACAAAGATCCCTGTTCTGCCGATCTCATACGCGGATGCTCTGCCGCTGCTCAGAAATCTTGACGGGGCGGTCGTGCCGGACGCTTGGCGCGGGGCGTTGCCCGTTACCTATCATTTTGGCGGCGGCACTCCGACGGTCAGGATGAAGCTCGAATTCAACTGGGAGATGAAGACGATCTACAACGTCATCGCCAAGATGCAGGGCAGCGAGCGGCCCGTCCAGTGGATCATTCGCGGCAATCATCACGACGCGTGGGTCAATGGTGCCAGCGATCCGATCAGTGGAATGGTTGCCGAAATGGAAGAGGCCCGTGCCATCGGCGAGCTTGCAAAGACCGGTTGGAGGCCAAAACGCACCATCGTATATTGTGCGTGGGACGCCGAAGAAGAGGGCTTGATCGGTTCGACCGAGTGGGTCGAGGCAAACGCCGAAGAGCTGCGTAAGAAAGCGGCGGTCTATATCAATACCGACTCGAATGGACGCGGATTTTTAGGAGTAGGCGGTTCGCATACGCTTGAGAAATTTATCAACGAGGTCGGCCGCGACGTTGCCGATCCGCAAACAAATTTGTCGGTCCTGGACCGTGCCCGTGCTCAACAGATCGTCAACGGGGCTCCGCTCGACCGTATGGAAGCAACGTCACGCAAGGACCTGCGTATCGGAGCGCTTGGTTCCGGCTCCGATTACACACCTTTCTTGCAGCATCTTGGCATAGCTTCGATGAACATTGGCTTTGGAGGTGAGGATGGCGGTGGATCGTACCACTCGATCTACGATTCGTTTGATCATTACACACGGTTTAACGATCCGGGCTTCAAGTATGGCATAGCGTTGTCAAAAGTTTGCGGCCACGCTGTGCTAAGGCTCGCGAATGCCGACACGCTGCCTTTTGAATTTACAAATTTCACCGATACCGTCGGCAATTATATGAATGAGGTCACGCGACTGACTGATTCGATGCGGGACGATACCAAAAGAATCAATCAACTTATCTCCAGCGGGATGTGGCAATCGGTTCAGAATCCCAAGGACGGCCTCATGGCACCAAAGATCAAGGACGAGGTCCCGCCAATAAACTTTGATCCGCTCAAAAACGCCTTAACGCGGCTCAAGGACAGCTCAAGTTTCTACCAGCGTGTCTCAACCGGAAAGCAACCAAACCCAGCGGCTCAGAAAGCTCTCGACGAGATCCTCTACAAGACGGAACGCGTCCTCACCCGCACCGAAGGGCTGCCGCGTCGCGACTGGTTTCGCCATCAGATCTACGCACCTGGGTTTTATACCGGCTATGGCGTAAAAACGCTGCCCGGCGTCCGCGAAGCCATCGAACAACGCGACTGGCGTGAGGCCAACGAGCAGATCCTGATCGTCTCGAAGGTGCTGGAGAATTTTGCGGCCGAGATCGACCGGGCAGCGAAGCTTTACTAGGCAAATTACGAATTTCGAATGTCGAATTACGAATGATTTCAGAAGTCATACTTAAAACTAACGAAGGCCCGATACGAATCCTCACCTTAAACCGCCCCGATAAGCGAAATGCTTTGAATGACGAGTTGGTTGCCGCGTTAAAGTCAGCTTTGCGTGAAGCTGATGAGGATGAATCTTTGCGGGCGATCGTTATTCGCGGGGCGGGGAAGGATTTTTGTTCGGGGGCGGATCTTAGTGCTTTGCAGAAGATCGCGACGGCGAGTTATGAGGAGAATATTGAGGACGCGCGGTCGCTGGCTGACTTGTTTGCGTTGATCAGGAGTGTTCGCGTGCCGGTTTTTGCGGCGGTGCATGGGCGAGCGCTTGCTGGTGGGTGCGGGCTTGCTTTGGGGTGTGATCTGGTTGTTGCGGGGGAATCTGCGCGGTTTGGTTTCCCGGAAGTGAAGATCGGGTTTGTTCCGGCGATGGTGGCGGCGATATTGCGGCGGAATCTGGGTGAAAAGAAGAGCTTCGAGCTGCTCACCCAAGGCTTCGAGTTCACCGCCGCCGAAGCGTTGCAGCTCGGCCTCATCAACCGCGTCGCCCCCGACGACGAACTCACCGCAGCCGTGATGGATCTCGCCAACGTTTACACAAAAGTCAGCGGCTCCGCCGTCGCGATGACCAAACGCCTCATCTACGACATCGACGCCGACACCTACCAAACCGCCATCGAAAAAGGCGTCACCGTCAACGCCACCGCCCGCATGACCGACGACTTACGGCGCGGAATTGCCAAGTTTCTGGAGAAGTAGGTCTAGGAAGACGGGCTACGAGAGTTCTCGGTGCCATCAATTCGCTCAAATATTTTTAGCAGATTACCATCTTTGATGTCGGAGATGTCGACGCCAAACACTTCTTTTGTCCGAGCGACATATTCGATCGTTTCGTCATCCGTCGATGTGAAATCCAGAAGGCTCGTCGATGAAGCGTTCGGCCGTTTGGTCGTGACGTTCTATCCCATCCTGCGAAGCGAATTCAATGGGCGGTGTGACGCCAGGACGCTTTAGGTCGGCCCGCCGGTCTCTCTTGAATTCTTCGAAATGGTTTCGAAGGTCGTCATAAGCGGCGTCCGCTGTATCACCGATTCCGATCATATTCCAACGTAAGATTTGCGCATAGTATCTTGCCGTACCCGGTTCTGCGTCAGCTAATTCAGCAACGCGCACCGGGTAATCGGCAAGATCCCATTCAGATTTTGCGTATGAAAGCAGGCGCTTCCATGTTACGTAAAGAGAATCCATCGATTTCATAACGTTGATCGACTATTACGGAGTCGGTTTCTTCTTCGACGGTGACTTGTATTCGCTCTTTTTCTTGAGGCCGAGGGCTTGGATCTCGTTTGAGCTGTCGCCGAACTGGGCTTTGACTTGGGTTTTGGCACCGAGGATGAAGTCGTGAAAGGCCCATTCGGCCGCGATCTCGTTGTCGCGGGCAGCGTCTGCGGCGGCTTTGGCCTGTGCGGAAGCATCTTGAGCGGCTTCCATCGCGGTCTTTGCCGTGGTGCCGTTCGCCAGCGAATAGTCAGGGTTGGCGGGCGTATATCCCGAAATATCTTTCAAAGCCGCGAATGCGTCGAGGTTTGCCTGAAGCTGGCCCGGCGACAACGGGCGTGTTTTAGCATCTGCCATATCGTTGTTCCTCCAAAATGTATTGTTGTACTGCTTGAGGAGAACATTGTAAGACCAAAATGGCTTCCTGTAAAGAGAAAATACGTTCCCGCAGACCCACACAACGCTCTTGTGCCGCCTTACAACGTTCCTGTGCGAGCGTGCGACGTTCTTGTGGAGCCGTGCAACGTTCCTGTGTGGGCGTGTAATGTCGTTGTGGAAGCGTGCAACGTTCTTTTTGACCAGCTAATGAAAGGAAACGTCTAAGTGCTTGAGCTTGTTTGCCACTGAATATCTGTGTGCGGGCGACGTAGCGCTTCCTATTTGTGTCAGTTCTAGTTTGCGCAATTCTTCCGCTAGGTCAGCTTCGGAAGCACCAGAGGCTAGTGAACGATAAATCACCCCAATATACGCGTCGTATTCGTCGTTTGGAGCAGAGTCGTTTATACCGATCGGATCCCAGT
>JBEBGA010000080.1:0-10182 GCA_040081695.1 Pyrinomonadaceae bacterium | reverse complement strand
ATACCGCTACGGGACAATGGCCGCTGCTTATCGCGACTGGGTTGACGGGTATTCTCGGCATCCATTTCATCATGGCGATCGGCGGGGCGGATATGCCGGTCGTGGTTTCGATGCTCAACAGCTATTCGGGCTGGGCGGCTGCGGCCGCGGGATTTATGCTTGGGAACGACCTGTTGATCATCACCGGAGCGCTCGTCGGCTCAAGCGGTGCGATCCTCAGCCAGATCATGTGCAAAGGCATGAACCGCTCGTTCGTGAGCGTGATGCTCGGCGGATTTGGTACCGAAAGCGGTACCGCATCAACGGCAAGCGGCGAACCGCAGGGCGAAGTCCATTCCGTAGATGCCGCCGGAGCCGCTGAGCTGCTGCAAAACTCCAAAAAGATCATCATCGTCCCCGGCTACGGCCTGGCGGTCGCGCAGGCGCAGCACTCGCTCGCCGAGGTCTGCAAGATACTCAAGGAAAAAGGCGTCGAGATAAAATTCGCGATCCATCCGGTCGCCGGTCGCCTGCCCGGACACATGAACGTCCTGCTCGCCGAGGCCAACATCCCCTACGACATCGTCTTCGAAATGGACGAGGTCAACGACGATTTCCCCACGACCGACGTCGCCTGGGTCATCGGTGCCAACGACATCGTCAACCCCTCCGCCATGGACGACCCCGGCTCACCCATCGCCGGCATGCCCGTCCTCCACGTCTGGAATGCGCGCACCTGCATCGTCATGAAACGCGGCATGGCCAGCGGCTACGCCGGCGTCGATAACCCGCTGTTTTACAAAGACAACACGCTGATGCTTTTTGGTGATGCTAAGAAGGTTGTAGATGAGATACTTGGAGCAATGCGTTCCTAATGCAGAAGCCCGCGCGTAAGCAAGGGCATAACATCCAACACGGAGCAGAACTATGCTCGACGAACATGGATTCGAGATATTTGAACAAAACCCTTTTCCAATCGCGTATCTTCTTACGTTCCGCACCTACGGAACGTGGCTCCACGGTGATAGTCGTTATTCTGTTGGACGCAACAAGAATAATCGTTACGGCGGCCCAAAGATCCAGCCAAGTGTTCCACTAAAAGAAAAAATGGCCCAAGAACTGGGTATTAAAGCCATAATTCTTGACGATCATCAACGAAAAATCATCACGGAAACTATCACCGAAGTTTGTCTGCGTCGTGGCTACCTGGCTCGTGCAATCAACGTCAGAACCAATCATGCCCATGTTGTCGCTTCGGGATCGGTAAAACCTGAGAAGATCGTTAATGATTTCAAGGCATATTCGACCAAGCGATTGCGTAGCGAAGGACAATTTTCACAAGATCAAAAGATATGGTCGCGCGGGGCAAGTACGCGATACTTATGGAAGCCACGACAGGTTCTTGCGGCGGTTGATTATGTTTTGTATTGTCAGGAGGATATTCCGTTTGAGTTTATGGATTGATAGCTGTGTTCGGTCTCGTTCTAATTGAGTTGCGTGTTACGCCCTTGCTTACGCGCGGGCTTCTGCATCGGATGGTAGTTCCATCAACGCCAATCTCTCCACTACATTCCCTTTTTCCAAATGCTCCTCCACTATCTCAGCCACATCTTCCGGCTGGACCTGGCCGTACATTGTGCCGTCGGGGTAGACCATGACGGCTGTGCCGATCGTGCAAAAGCCGATCGAGCCGCATTCGGTTAGGACGCATTCGCCCATTGGATTGCGGCCTTTTGATTCTTTGCCGTTACGAAGCCCTTTCTCTGTAAGGATGCGGGAGAATTCGGCCATCACTTCCTGCCCGCCAACTTTCGAACAGGATGTTCCCGTGCAGACAAAGACCTGCCGCTTTATCGGTGCTTTTAGCATCGGAGCCAGCTTTTCGAGTTCAACACGATCGGTTATGAATTTCGGTTTTGCCATAAAGAAAAATAGTGAATAATGAATACTGAACAGTGAAAAGTTATAGTTTAATACGTTAGGTTTTTGGTATGCTAATCACGGTTCGTTATTCGCTATTGATCGTTCACTATTTAGATGGCAGTCGGCATTATTATCCACATCTCGGTCGGCACTGAAAAACGCACCGAATTCTTTTCACAGGAACGTATTCGTATCGGCTCGGACGAAAATTCCGATCTGCAGATACATACGCCCGGTAAAGACGATTCGGGCGGCTGGTTTGACCTCGAAAACGCGGACGGCGTATATCGTATCGTCGATTTTAACGCCGAGCTCGGCCTGCTGATCAACGAAAAGCCGATCCGCCGCTTTATCGCGATCACCGACGGCGACGTGATAGCGGTCGAGGGTACGGATATCTCGTTCGCGTTCTTTTCGCTTGAGACAAAATCTTCGCTGATCACGACGAATCGCGAACAGCCCCATATTTCGCGGTTTATCGAGGACGCCGCACTCGAATCAGCCTCGTCCGCCAAACGCGACGACGCAAAAGCATTTTTACGCGAATTCGTCCGCGAACTTTCCCGCGAGATATCTTGGACGACCAAGCTCATCACCCTAGTGCTCATCGCCGCATTTATCACCGGCATTTTGTACATCGGCTTTGCGGTCAACTCCGAGCTGCGCCAGAGCCGCAAACAGTCCGAGGAGCAGGCAAACATCATCAAGCGGCTCGAAGACACGCTGGGCAAAACGAGCGATCAGATCGGCGAACTCGATAAAACCAACAAAGACCTGATGAAAACCGTCTCGCTCGCCCCGAATTTACGTGTCGAGTACGGCGGAGCGATCTGTCTGATAGTCGGTGTCTATGATCTCGTCGATAAACGCAGTGGTAAGGTGCTACGTTATGCAGACCCGCAGAGCTTCCGGCCAAACCCTTACGAACCGACAGAATCCGAAGACCCTAGCCGACCGGCGATGCCGCCGCAGATCGGCCTGACGACCGAAGGCAATGGGGCGACCGTCGAATATGATTTTATCGGAACGGGCTTTCACGTTGGCAGCGGTTACATCGTGACCAACCGCCACGTCGTACAACCTTGGGAGGAGGACGATCAGGTCAAGCAGATGATGCTTGCCGCAAACGGGCGTGCTCGGCTCAAACGCCTTGTGATATATTTCCCGAATTTTGCCCAGCCATTCCCGCTGCGGGTCAGACAACTCGGCTCCCGCGAAGACCTCGCGGTTGGCGTGATCGACCCCGCGATGCTGCCTTCCGAAATACCGACCGTACCGCTTGATCTCGATTCGGAATCTGCCGCTGTCGGCAAAACGGTCGTCACAATGGGCTACCCGAGTGGGCCTGACCGGCTGCTTGCAATGGTCGAAGACGACGAAGCAAAATCGATCAATCAGCGTTTTGGCAATTCGCGGCAAAACCTGATCAATTTCCTCGCTCAATCGCAAAAGATCGTACCGCTAACTACGCAGGGAGCGATCACCGACCTCGACGCAAAACGCATCGTCCACGACGCCAAGACCGCCGAGGGCGGCTCCGGCGCCCCGCTCTTTGGCCAAGCCGGCAAGGTCATTGGCGTAAATTTTGGTGTCTTCACAGAGAATACGGCCGCAAACATGGCCGTTCCGGTCAGGTTTGCTCTCGAATTGTTAAAGAAGGCCGGCTGGCAATCACCGGAAGAGAAGCAAAAACAAGCCGATTCGCAGGTCGCGTCTAACGATACAAACTCTAACTCGGCTCCGCCAAATAAGCAGTAGCAAATTTTTCGCGGTCCTTTTCGCCAAGCTCAGCGATCTTTGCCATCAGGTGATCGGACAGCTCTTTGTGCGTCCGCAGACGGTCGCCTTTTTCGTAGAATTCTTGCAACTGGATCGGCTCGCCAAACCATATACGGATCTTTGGCCCGCCCGTCCAGTTGCCTAATATTTGTTTTGGCAAGTCATTGCCGAGGCCCGCAATAAAGACGGGAATAACTTGAGGATGTGCGGCATAGATCACCTTGCCGATACCGGGCTGTGCCGGCAAGATCGAGTATGGATCGTCAGAAAAATTGCGTTTCCCCTCCGGGTGAAACCCAATGATATGTCCGCGGCCCTCGGCACAAAGCTGGACGAGCCGCCGCATCGAGTACTTGTCAAATTCCCTCTTGCGTGCCTCTCGAGCCTCACGAAAAAATGGCGGATACATCGACATCCAACCCATGACAAGATTTACATACCAGCCAAAAGGGTTGTCATAAAAAAACTTGCCCCGCACCGGAAAATACAGCTCCATCGGCCGCTTTGTCCGTCGAAACAGCACACTCGATACGGTGTACATATCAAAAAACGAGCGGTGATTTGCAACCAGTACGAGCGGCGTATCGACATCGGTATTTTCGACATTTTCGATGCCGAAAACATTCATCAGATTGTAAGTCGCAAGATAGATCCAAAGTGACCCGATGTGCCGCTGGCCAAACGTCATCAGACGTTTCGCAAATCCAAGATTCATCCAGTGAGTCACCCAAAATCCAACACGTTCGGTCAGCCCAAGCACACCGATCTCTTCGGGTGCCGGAATGATGGATCCCGTTTCCCGAATGGCGGGTTTGTTCTCTATTGTCTTTGTCAGGTCTTCGGTCATTTGCAAAAAATAGATATTAACATTTTTGTTTGATTTCGGCTTCAAACGCTCATCTGCTACTACCGCAAAGCGTAGTGTTATTGGGTTCGACAAGATTATTCCGGAGCGCGTAAGATTAGAGAGCACTATTTTATCAAGCAGGAGCATCGGATGTATCTACAAAAGTTTACCTCTCTCAAGACCATTGTTTTAGTGATCATAATGTTTACCGCTATTAACGTATCAGCTAATGACGATGGCATTTGGAGCAGAGTCGACGCCGCTTCTTTACGCAAAAGTGCGGCCGAACGTACGCATACACCTGATAGATTTGCCGCATTTTCATTAAACAAAGATCAGCTCCGTCAATTACTTGATAATGCTCCGGAAGAGTTCACCGGCGAGTCTGACCTGATCCTGTCGCTCCCGATGCCGGACGGAACGTTGGCACGATTCGCAGTCGAACATTCGCTGATTGTTGAGCCGGGACTGCTCAAGAAATTTCCCGAGCTCGGTGCGACGTATCGCGGCCAAGGCATCGACGACCCGACCGCGACAGTCCGCTTTGACCTGCTTCCAAGCGGCTTTCACGCCATCATCCTCTCAGCAACCGGC
The DNA here is from genome assembly GCA_040081695.1 of Pyrinomonadaceae bacterium. Classification (GTDB taxonomy): domain Bacteria; phylum Acidobacteriota; class Blastocatellia; order Pyrinomonadales; family Pyrinomonadaceae; genus OLB17. The sequence continues at coordinate 5,060 of JBEBGA010000080.1, read as the reverse complement.
ACGGTCATGCTCGATCCATATTCTGCTAATAAGCCGGACGTGTATATGAGCTATTTCAAATCCGATGTGCGCAAAACCGACGAATTTACCTGCGAAGTTGGCGACGGTGGTTTTAGCTCTATATCCCAAGTAAAGTCGGCGAAACGGGAAGAGCAGTTTGCACACGCCGCTGCTCCTGAGGTGACATCAGGCACTCAGCTTCGTACATACAGGCTTGCGGTTGCCGCCAACTGGGAATATTGCCAAGCTGTCGGAGCAGGTACAACATCGGGCTGTCTCGCCGCTCAAGTCGTTACGATGAATCGTGTAAATGGTGTTTATGAGCGTGACGTCGCCATCCGTATGATAATGGTTGCTAACAATAACCTTATTGTCTTTGCGACCGACAACACTGCGGCCTGCGGCGGCGTTGCATGTACGACCAACAATGACGGGTATTCAAATGGCAACGGCGGCACGATGCTTGGGCAAAATCAAACCAAGCTTGATACCGTGATCGGCTCGGGCAACTATGACATCGGGCATGTCTTTTCGACCGGTGGTGGAGGCGTCGCAGGGCTGCGTGTTCCCTGCACGACGAGCAAAGCAAATGGGGTTACAGGTCAGGGCAGTCCGGTTGGGGATCCCTTTGATATCGACTATGTCGCTCACGAGATGGGCCATCAGTGGGGTGGAAACCACACTTTTAATGGTGCATCAGGAAGCTGCAGCGGTGGCAACCGCAGCGCGGCTAACTCATATGAGCCAGGCAGCGGGATCAGCATCATGGCTTATGCCGGGATCTGCGGTGCTCAGGATCTAGCACGTAACAGCATTGACACGTTTCATGTAAGGAGTCTCGAGGAAATAGTTGCGTACAGTCAGACAAGCACCGGAAATAACTGCGCCGTAACAACGTCGACAGGCAATACCCCTCCGACAGTTACTGGCCCCGGTAATTTTACCATCCCGATCCAAACTCCTTTTTCGCTGACCGCAAGTGCAACCGACGCAAATGGCGACACGCTCACATACGATTGGCAGCAGTACAATACCGGCGGGGGTACCGGCACGACGGCGGTTCCAAATTCCGATGGCGACGGCGTCGGACGGCCAATTTTCCGGCCTTATCTACCGACGACCAGTGCGACACGATATTTCCCGTCGCTGACATATATCCTCAACAACGCTAATGTTCCGCCGTCAACCTATGACTGCGGACGAGGAACTCCGTTTTGTCTCACCGGCGAGCTAATGTCGAACATGGCACGAACGATGAATTTTCAGGTAGTTGTCCGCGACAATCGAGCAAACGGCGGGGGTATTAACACGGCAACATCTGCGGTAACGGTCAGTACGGCTGCCGGTCCGTTTAGCGTAACTGCCCCGAATACAGCAGTCAGCTTTACCGGCGGCTCGTCACAGACCGTTACCTGGAATGTCGCAAACAGCAACCTCACGCCCGTAAATGCCGCAAATGTTGACATATTGCTCTCGACCGATGGCGGACTGACATTTCCTACGGTCCTGCTTGCCGCAACGCCAAACGACGGCAACCAGGCGGTAACGATCCCGAATATTGCTACCACAAATGCCCGCATCATGGTGAGAGGTTCTGGAAACATCTTTTTCGATGTTTCGAATACTAACTTTACGATCACGGCATCCAGCTTTACGGTTTCGGGGCGGGTTTTTGGACTTGGTGATCGCGGTGTGCGTGGAGCCACAGTAACGTTAACGCCTCAGACCGGATCGCCAATCGTCGTATTCACAAACTCATTTGGCCAATACAGCGTGGCGAATGTTCCGGGAGGCAGCTATACGATCACAGCCGCTGGCAGGCGTTTTAGCTACGCCCCGCAAACTACTTCGGTCAATAACACTCTGACTGGTATTGACTTTAGACCGATTTAGTCGATATTAAAATACTTCGCGTCCGGATGATGTACGATGATCGCTGAGGTCGATTGCTCAGGTTCGAGCATAAATTCGTCGGTCAGTTCGACATCGATCCGCTCGGGTTGAAGCAGTTCAAACAGCTTTGTCTGGTCCTCAAGATTTGGACACGCCGGATAGCCAAAACTATACCGAGCGCCTTGGTAACCTTGATGAAATAGCTTTGCCATTTCCGGCGCATCGGATCCGGCAATGCCCAATTCCTCACGAATTCGTTTGTGCCACATCTCCGCGAGTGCCTCAGCCGACTCAACTGACAAGCCGTGAAACAACAGGTAATCAGTGTAATTATCAGATTTGAACAGCTTTGCCGAATGCTCGCTCGCCTTGCGGCCCATTGTTACGAGATCAAATGCGACGATATCCGTTTTACCCGATTCGACAGAGGCAAAATAATCTGCCAAACATAGATTCTTACCACCACGCTGCTCGACCGGCTGACGCGGAAAGGTAAATCTCATCCGCTCCGTCTTTTCATCGTCCTGATAAATGATCAGATCATTACCCGACGACTGACACGGATAATAACCATAAACCAGTTTGGCCTCAAGCAGCTTTTGACCGATCGTCTGAGCCTTTATCTCAGCAAATTTTGGATAAACCGTCGTTTTGAGCAGTTCGTCGTAGTCTTCTTTCGAAGATTTGCCCTGCTTATACTGCCACTGGCCTTTGAACAAAGCCGTCTCGTTAATAAAATCAAAAACCTTTGTCAGGTCTTTGATCTCAACTACCTTTGAGCCGTAAAACGGAGCTTTTGGCAACTTCTCAATCCCAACGATCTCCGACCGCGTCGTATGCGTTGTATCGCCCGTCGAACGTGTCGAAACCCGCGCCGCAGCTTTGCCAAGCTTGGCGTCCTCACCAACCAGATCTTCTTCGTCTCCGACGGTAATAATATCCGTATCAGCGTCCGAGGCAGAACCCCCTGCGTAAGCGGGGGGCACGTCGTTCAGTTTGGTATCTCCGTTCGTTGACGTCACGCTCATGCCACCCGCTAACGCGGGCGGTTCTGCCTGTGTTAGTTGATCCATCGCGTGAAGCCCGTCAAAAGCATCACGCGCATAAAACAATTTGCCGTTAAACAGCGGTATCAGATCGGCATCTACGTAACGCCTATTGAGCGCCGCACCGCCGAGAATCACGGGAACTTTGATCCCGCGTTCGTTCATCAATTCGAGGTTGTCCCGCATGATGAGCGTTGATTTTACTAGCAAACCGCTCATTCCGATCGCATCGCAATTAGACTCCTCTGCGGCACGAAGAATATCGTCGATCGGCTGTTTGATGCCCAGATTTATTACCTTATAGCCGTTGTTGGTGAGAATAATATCGACCAGATTTTTACCGATGTCATGCACATCACCCTTAACGGTCGCGAGCACAAGCACGCCTTTGTTCGATCCCTCAACTTTTTCCATAAACGGCTCAAGGAACTTCACCGCCGCCTTCATCGATTCAGCCGATTGCAGCACGAACGGTAATTGCATCTGCCCGCTGCCAAAAAGCTCACCGACCGTTTTCATACCATCAAGTAGCAAATCATTGATGATCTCAAGCGGCGGATATTTTTCGAGTGCGACCTTGAGCGAATCTTCGAGCCCTATGCGTTCGCCGTCGATGATGTGATGTTTTAGCTTCTCCTCGATCGGTAGATTCGAAATGTCAGGCTTGATCGACTGTGCCGATTTGCCCTGAAACATATTCGAAAAATCACCCAGCGGATCGTACGTGCAGATGTCGCCGTCAAATTTTCGCCGGTCATATATCAGGTCGCGTGCCGTGTCAATCTCAAGTTCCGAGAATCTCATCAGCGGCAGGATCTTAGACGCATTTACGATCGCCGAGTTCATTCCCGCATCGACACAGTCATGTAGAAACACGGAATTTAGCACAACACGAGCCGCGGGATTTAGGCCGAATGAGATGTTTGAAACCCCGAGGATAATATTTGCATCGGGCATCTCCTCATGAATTTGCTTGATCGCGTTGATAGTCTCAACGGCATTTTTGCGATCTTCTTCGATACCGGTCGAGATCGGCAGAGCGAGCGGGTCAAAGAAAATGTCGTGCGATTCGATGCCGTATTCGACCGCCTGTTTATAGGCACGCCGAGCGATCCGCACTTTGTCGTCAAACGAACGCGCCATGCCATCCTCATCGATCAAACCGATTACAACACCGGCTCCAAAGCGTTTTGCAAGGTCGAGGACTTTTAGAAAACGCTCTTCGCCGTCTTCGTAATTTGTTGAGTTTAATAGAGATTTGCCGCCCGCGTGCTCGAGACCGGCTTCCATCTTTTCCCACTCGGTCGAGTCGAACATGAGCGGAATTTTAACTGCCGTCGCGAGCCTTGACGCAAGTTCATGCATATCCGCGACGCCATTTCGCCCAACGAAATCGACGTTAACATCTAGAATGTGCGCCCCTTCTTTCTCCTGAGATTTGGCAAGAGAGATCAGCCCGTCCCAATCCTCAGCGTCGAGCAGATCGCGCATCTTTTTCGAGCCCGAAGCGTTGACCCGCTCGCCGACGATCAAAAACGAAGCGTCTTGCGTATAAGGCTGTTGAAAATATATCGACGAAGCCGACGGCGTCAGTTTCGCGTTTCTTTCTTTAGGCGAGATGCCGCTCAGACGCTCGACGACCTGCCGCAAATGTTCGGGTGAGGTGCCACAGCATCCGCCGACAATATTCGCTCCAAAATCATTCGCAAAATGCTCGACCTGTGCCGCAAAACTCTCGGGCGTCTCGTCGTAATGCTGCTTGCCGTCCTTGACCTCAGGCAAGCCCGCATTCGGCAAAACCGAAACTGGGATCGGCGAATTCTCGCACAGATACCGAAAACTGTCCGCCATGTGCTTAGGCCCGGTGCCGCAGTTCATGCCGATAACATCGATCGGAAACGGCTCAAGCGCGGTCAGAGCCGCACCGATCTCGGTCCCGTTGAGCATCGTTCCAAAGATCTCGATCGTCACCGAAGCGATCACCGGCAGCTTGATCTTGGCCTTTTCAAAATGCTCAAAAATAGCCGCAAGAGCCGCTTTTGTTTGCAAAAGATCCTGACACGTCTCGACAAGCAAGAGATCGCTGCCGCCATCGACCAGGCCTCGAACCTGTTCGCGATA
>JBEBGA010000388.1:0-2675 GCA_040081695.1 Pyrinomonadaceae bacterium | reverse complement strand
AGACCTTTCCTCGACAGATCTCGTCGGCCGTTTTCTGCTTGAGGGCGAAGAGACCGTTTGGCACGACGGCCCGCTGACGGCCGCCGTTCGCGCCGGTGCGATCTGCTACTTGGACGAGGTCGTCGAGGCTCGCAAAGACACGGTCGTCATCATTCATCCACTGACCGATGACCGCCGCCGCCTGCCGATCGAAAAGCGCGGCACCGTGCTCGATGCGCCGGACGAGTTCATGCTCGTCGTCTCTTACAATCCCGGTTATCAATCTATTTTGAAAGATCTAAAACAATCGACCCGCCAGCGTTTCGTCGCGATGGAATTCGATTACCCCGACGCCGAGGCGGAAACCCAGATCGTCGCCAAAGAAGGCGGCATCGACGAATCTACCGCCGCCGACCTCGTCAAGATCGGCCAAAAGGTCCGCAACCTACGCGGCCACGGCCTCGAAGAAGGCGTCTCGACACGCCTCTTGATCTACGCCGCACAGCTCATCGCCAAAGGCATCGCGCCCATCGCCGCCGCCGAAGTCGCCATCTGCTCGCCCATCACCGACGACCGCGAACTGCAGCGAAGTATCAGAGAGATCGTGACGACGATAATTTAAGATATGGATATCGAGAAACAAAAAGAAGCCTATATCGCCCGAGCCGTTAATATCGAGCTTGGCTTGATAGATGAACTGCCGGATTCTGACTATTCTGATCGGATTCAGTTTTGGCAAGGCCTATCTAATACAGATCGCATGAGCGCTACTACCGAGATCGTAAGGCGTGTTCATTTAGCGAAAGGCGGCAGCCTCAATGAATTGAAAGTCAATAAGAATCTCGTCCGAATAGTGCGGCATTGATTCTAACCACGTCAAAATTAGCTCGTATAACGTCATCTTTTATTCGCGTCACGTCACTATTGAGAAAAAGTTAGTGAGAATCTAGAAATAGTGCGTCTGATTTTATAAAATGCACTGCACTATTGAGACAAAACACGTCAGATTTCATTCGAAGCACTACACCTTTCATCCGTTAGCTGTGACTCTCTAAAAAACTCTTTTCACATTTAATAAAACGTGCTATCTTTCTCTTCAAAGAGGGTGAGAGATGCTTTATTTCGATATTAAGAGGATATTAAAGACACGCGGGATCGACGAGCCGTATCGTTGGCTGGTCAAGAATGGTTTTGTGCCGCAGACGGTGCATTCGTGGCTCAATTATCAGCTCGGCTACATCAAGCCCGACCACCTCGAACGCCTCTGCCTGCTGCTCAACTGCACGCCGAACGACCTTTTCGACTGGCGCGAGGACGGCAAAACCGTCGTCCACGACACCCACGCCCTCCGCACCCTCATCAAACAGAAAAACGACATCCAAACCACCCTCCGCGAACTCCCGCTCGATAAACTGGAGAAGCTGGGCGAGATGCTTGCTGAATTACGAGCAAATGACGAGCATAAAGATGGTAAAATATAGCTATGCTTGAGACGCGTTCCAGATTCAAAGACGGTCGGGTAATAACGACCCGTCTATCAAAAATGGGCGAACGACCCGATAGAGAATTTGATATTCAGTTCTGGCAGAGTTTAAGTTCGGAGGCTCGTGCCAATGCCGTTTGGGAGATGGTCGTCGATTATTGGACGATGAAAGGTAAAGGACCCGATGAACTCAGACTTCAAAGATCTGTTGAGAGCATTCAGCGAAGAAGAGGTTAGGTATCTGGTTGTCGGCGGTTATGCCTTCGCTGAGCACGTCGAACCTCGATATACAAAGGACCTGGACGTTTGGATCGAGCGGACGGAGGAGAACGCTGACCGCGTCCTGCGTAATTTTGGAGCGCCGCTTCGCGAGTTGTCTAAGGATGACCTAACATCTCCCGGAACCTTCTACCAGATCGGGTTGCCGCCCAATCGGATCGACATAATTACTCAGTTAGAGGAAATGGATTTTGCTTCCTGCTGGCAACGCCGCAAGTCAGTCAGTTTAGGAGAGATTTCGGTTGATTACATTTCCATCGACGATCTCATCGAGAATAAGGAACGCACCGCCCGTCCGCACGACCTTGCAGATGCCGAACACCTGCGAACAGCCCGCGCAAACGCAAAAAAAGCTGACGAAAAATGAACGCCCTCCGCACCCTCACAAAACAAAAAAACGACATCCAAACCACCCTCCGCGAACTCCCGCTCGATAAACTGGAGAAGCTGGGCGAGATGCTTAAAGAGCTAGAATAAAAGGATGGACAATCTTGAAAAAAGACTTTTGGCAATACTTGATTCTAGTAAGGGCGAACGTGCAGTGCACTCGTTCTTAAAGGAACACGCTGTTATTGTAAGGGATTCCTTTAGCACAGCATGGAACGCAAATATCGAGGTCGCAGAGTTTTGCTTTGGCAATGACTGGAGAGCAGATTTCCTACTACTGTGCGCTGATTCTGCAAAATGGACAGCTATATTTATTGAACTTGAACCACCAAGTTCGCGCCTTTATTTGAACAATGGAACTCCCTCAAAAGCGCTCAGAGTTGCCCAACGTCAGATAAATGATTGGAAGGAATGGATTCGTTTACACGAGCCTTATCTCAGAGAGCATTTCTCAAAAATCCTTACGAACGCCGGTATTGGCGCACAGACAGGAGGAGTGCATGAAAAAGCTGGAACTGAAATTCTAGACCCTCGGACTGTCATCAGT
>JBEBGA010000387.1:0-2686 GCA_040081695.1 Pyrinomonadaceae bacterium | reverse complement strand
TATGAAAGCTGCCCACTCAGCTTCAGGCGCCGAGATGGCCACGGTTGCTGCCAACCGCGTGCCGCTCGAACAATTGTTCCCGAAGAGAGCCGAACAACCGATACTCAGGCCAAGCTGGCGGACAGATCTGACCTACTTCTTTATTAGTGCGGTTTTGGTTCAGCTAACTACTATACTGACACTAAAGCCCGCAATGATCTTTTTTTCGTGGGCAGTGAATGCCCAAATACAGGCTTGGGTTGGAAGCCTTCACTACATTTTGCAGTTTCTGGGAATTCTCCTTGTTGCCGATCTCACGCAGTATTGGGTACATCGACTATTTCATTCAATACCGATCCTTTGGCGGTTTCATGCAGTTCACCACTCGGCGGAATCGATGGATTGGATCGCAGGGTCGCGGCTGCATATCGTCGATCTCGCTGTTACACGCGGCATTTCGTACGTGCCGATCTATGTGCTGGGTTTTGCCGAGGCTCCGATCTTCGCCTACATCGTTTTTGTCAGTGTTCAGGCGACATTTATTCATTCGAATTTGCGGTTTGAGTTTGGCCCGCTCAGATGGCTGATGGCGACGCCGCAGTTTCACCATTGGCATCACTGCGCGGATCAGGACCATCTCAACAAGAATTTTGCCGTTCATCTGCCGTTTCTTGATCGTCTGTTTGGCACATACTATCTGCCAAAAGGCATCTGGCCGGCGTCGTACGGCGTGATCGGGGCAGATACCTCGTCGAAGGGTTATCTGGGGCAACTGGTCGAGCCGTTTTTGCAGATAAATGCAGAAAAGCCTGCGGCCAAATCGTAAATATGGACTTTGCAGAACTTACAACCGAAGCCGTCGATATCACAAGCGTCGCCCGCCGCGTCGTCCCGCCTGAGTGCGGAGCGACGGTGACGCTGGACGGATACGCTCGGCGATATACAAAAGATAAAACGACCAGCGAGATACGCGAGACGATCTATCTCGAGTACGAGGCATATGAGGCGATGGCTTTGAAAGAGATGCAGAAGCTGATCGATGAAGCTCATCTGAAATTTGAAATTTCAAATATAGGGATCGTCCATCGCACCGGCAGGCTTGAGATCGGCGAGACGAGCGTCGTGATCGCCGTCGCCGCACCGCACCGCAAGGCAGCGTTTGAGGCCTGCGAATGGCTTATTCGTGAACTAAAACGAACAGTGCCGATTTGGAAAAAAGAGGTCTACGCCGACGGCGAACATTGGGTCGAAGGTGAGGTCGCGTAACACAAAACGTCTGGAAGTCGGCCAGTTTGAAATTACTTGCGGTTTTCCTCTTCGTGACCTTCGTGTCCGCCCTTCGTGGCCTCTGTGTTAAAGGCTTTTTTTACACAAAGATCACAGAGAGTGAAGACACAAAGTTCACAAAGAATTCAAACTGACCCAATACTAAACTTTTTTCTCTTGACAAGACCATCAACAAATTGTATAATCTATGAGACAAAATTGCATATATATAATTTGTCGAGTGGATATTTGAAAATCTAAAGAAAAAACCTTCTGCGGGGCCGTAAATACAATAGGCACAGCGTTTACGCGTTCCGCTGGATAGCGGAACCCCCCCCCGGAACACCTGCGGAACACCCCCGGAACGCGGGCGGAACAGTTGTCGAAAACAGCGCTATTTTACGATCTCGATGGTGATAGTTTGCGATCCGGTCACTATGTATTCGTTCATGGGAAGCTCGATATCTGCGATCACGGTGTTGACCGTTGCTTTCGCACCACCGGCGGTGCGGTCGTTGTTGATGGTTGCGAGCATCGATGGCGGCAGGTTGGGCAATTCGCTTGCTCCGAGGATAGCTCCTGCGCTCGTTCGAGTGATCACGGCATAGAGGCGGTCGGGGCGTTTGAGGCGGTTGAGAGTCGAGATCAGCTCAGCGGCGGTTTTGGGTGTGAACTGTGTGATCGCAGCATTTTGCGAGACTGAGTTTCCGTCACCGACGGCTATCGACAGCGTTCCGGCTGCCGCATCCTTTGGGACGGTGAATGGCACTTTCTGTGTAAGGATCGTACCGCTTTCGGTTCGCTGAGACACGGTCAGCTCGACGGTTTCGCCCGCACGAGCCTGCGAGCGGTCGACTGTGATGCGGTCGACTGTCGCGGTCTTGCTGCCGTCGGAGGCGGTGATATTGAGGTCGACACCGGTGATGTCGGCTCCCGGGAAGTTGGCCCGCAGCAACGCCTGTAACGGTGCCGCGACCGAGGCTCCGGCGAAGGCGGATGCCTGTGTTCCGGCAAAACGGCGTTCGAGACGTACGCTCTGTTCGCCTTTGACCTTGATCTCGCCGCTCAAAGTCACAGTTGTGTCGCCCAGCGTTCGCTCGCTTGCACCAAACGCGTTGCCCATGCCGACATTCACGATCAGCGGCGTCAAAAGCTCGTCAAAGGCCGATTCGAAATTGACATCTTCGCTCCGTCCACGGCTCGTCGTGAGCTTGATCTTTACCGGAAGCATCTGCGGAGTACTGCCGAGCAGGCCGTAAATGCCAGTCGCACGATCTTGCGTCATAGTGCCGACCAAGGCATCCGGCACGGCGAGTTTGAACGAATTGTTTGCGTTTGGCACGACGGTGACGACGTGCGACTCGGACATCGGCAGACTGGCCGAGCCCAGGCCGAAAAACGGATGGCCAAATGCGTAGATCTTGTTGCCGTCACGATACGT